>DAOVIP010000133.1 GCA_030671465.1 Candidatus Aminicenantota bacterium
AAACTTTTTTTATTTCATTTCCTGATATGGGTTTTTCTGATTTTTTAAGTTTGACTTGGTCATGAAAAAAAATTATAATTTCAAAATGAAAAATTGGATATACATCGAGGATATTTCACAATATGTTGAACAGGAAGTCATCATTAAGGGATGGGTTTACAATAAGCGGGACAGCGGACGGGTCAAATTTATCATTCTACGTGATGGAACCGGAATTCTCCAGGCCATGATATGGTCCAAGGATCCGGATTTTCATTTGTTTAAGATATTCAATGAGTTAACCCAGGAATCGAGCCTGGTAGTAAAGGGAAAGGTAAAAAAAGATGATCGTGCTCCCGGAGGTTTTGAATTGGAGATTAGCGATATCAATACGGTTCAAATAGCGGAAGAATATCCCATATCAAAGAAGGATCACGGAGTTGCTTTTTTAATGGAAAACCGGCATCTCTGGCTTAGATCCACAAAACAGGTGGCTATTCTAAGAATAAGAGCTGCCATCATAAAGGCCATACGAGATTTCATGGATGGACAGGGCTTCATACTGACCGATCCGCCCATTTTGACCGCCAATGCTGCGGAGGGGACCACCACTCTTTTTGAAACCTCCTATTTTGACGAAAAAGCATACCTTTCTCAGAGTGGGCAGCTATATGCGGAAGCCACTGCATTGGCTCTGGGCAAGGTCTATACTTTTGGTCCCACATTCAGGGCAGAAAAATCAAAAACCCGGCGGCATCTAATCGAGTTCTGGATGATGGAACCCGAATGGGCCTATGCGGAACTGGATGATGCCATCCAACTGGCCCAGGATTTACTGGTATATGTGGTTGAAAAAACCCTGGAAACGAGAATGCCCGAACTGGAAATTCTGGAGAGGGATATCAAACCTCTGAATAAAATAAAGTCTCCTTTTCCCCGGATTACCTATGATGAGGCTTTTAATATATTGAAAAAATCGGGAAAATCCCAGACGCCCTATGGAGAAGATCTGGGGGCAACTGATGAAACCATCATTTCCGAGCAATTTGAAAAACCGGTTGTGATTACACATTATCCGGCTAGTATTAAATCTTTTTATATGCAACCGGACAAAGAGGATCCGGAAAAAGCATTGTGTATGGATATCATTGCTCCGGAAGGTTATGGTGAGCTGGTCGGGGGAAGTCAGCGAGTTCATGACTATGAACTGTTAATGAGACGGATTGAAACTCACAAACTATCCCCGGAAGTATTCAAATGGTATCTGGACCTGAGAAGGTTTGGATCTGTTCCCCACTCCGGGTTTGGTCTGGGACTTGAGAGGACCGTAGCCTGGATCTGCCACCTGACTCACATACGGGAATCAATCCCCTTTCCCCGGATGCTCTACAACCTCTATCCATAAGAGAAAGTTTCGAAGGGTGTTCTCCAAATCAATCCGAATCTATTTTTGGATCTCTTCCAGTATTTTTTTGAAAGCATCCCGGGGGTTGTTGCTCTTGGTTATGGGTCTTCCGATAACCAGGTAATCACTTCCTTTCTCAATTGCCATACGGGGTGTAAAAACCCTTTTTTGGTCTCCTCTGGCTGACCAGACCGGCCTGATTCCCGGGGTGACCAAGATGATGTCCCGACCGAATTTGTTTCGGATGGATTCAACTTCACGGGGAGAGCAAACCAGGCCCTTGACACCATTGCGAATTCCCAGGTCACAGAGTTTAAGAACTACCTCCTCTGTGGAGAGAGCCATGCCGGTTTCCATTAAGTCCTCATCGGAAAGGGAAGTTAATACCGTTACCCCCAGAACCGTCAGATTGGGTTCATCGCGTGCCGCTTCTACTGCCTGTTGAATCATCTCACCGCCTCCACTCAGGTGGATGGTGGTCATGAAAGGGGAAAATTTCAAACAGGACTTTATAGCTCCATATATGGTGTTGGGGATATCCTTGAATTTCAAATCCAGAAATACTTTTTTATTTTTACTTTTTAAGTAGTCAATGATCGGGGTTCCGAACTTCAAAAACGCCTGCAGGCCAATTTTGAATATTACAGCATCCGGAAGCAAGTCTACCAGCATTGTGGCTTCTTGGTAACTATCGGTATCCAGGGCAATAATTATCCTATCTTTCATGTTTGCAATTTCCCGGTCAACTCTTTTAAATTTGCTATCTCCAGTTGTTCCATTGTTTCCTTGATCTCCTTAATAATTCTGATTGAAGCTGCCGGTTCGACCAGGTTGATGGTACCAATCTGAACAGCGGTGGCTCCGGCCAATATAAATTCCAGAACATCCTGCCCGGTCGTGATCCCTCCCATTCCAATAACCGGAATATGAACGTTATTGGCGACTTCCCAGACCAGTCTCAGCGCCAGTGGTTTGATGGCCGGGCCTGAGAGTCCGGCAACGATATTGGGAAATACTGGTTTGCGGGATTCTAAATCTAGTGCCATGCCCAGAAAGGTATTGGTCAATGAAATGCAATCTGCACCAGCCTCTTCTGCTGAAATGGCAATGGCAGAAATATCAGTTACATTTGGCGACAACTTGACCATTATTGGAGTGGAAACACTCTGTTTTATCTGTTTGACCAGTCTGTAAGTATGTTTGTCATCCTGGGCCGGACAACGTCCGCCTGATTTAACATTGGGACAGGAGATATTAAGTTCCAGAATGGCCACTTCTTCCATCCCGTCGAAGTATTCTGCTACATCCAGATATTCTTGATCTGTTTCACCGCAAACATTAATGATGATCGGGGTGGATGTTGACTGATATACTCTTTGGATGATCTTTTTTAATTCCTTCATTCCAGGGCCCGGAAGTCCGATTGAGTTTAACAAACCTGCTGGTGTTTCTTGTATCCGGGGAGGAGGATTGCCCATTCTTTTATTTTTATATATTCCCTTTAGAATAAAGGCTCCCAGCAGATCAAGATTGAAAAATGGTAAAAATTCCTCCCCGTAACCAAAGGTTCCGGAAGCAGGGATAACAGGATTTTTTAAGCAAATAAAGCCCAGATCAACAGATAAATCTACCACGCTATCTCATCCATATCAAAAATGGGGCCATCGGTGCAAACTTTCTGATAACCACTTTTTCTGGTTTGAATCACACAACTGTAGCAAATACCAAAACCACATCCCATCAATGCCTCCAGGGAGGCATAGTCGCGGGTTTTCAGTTCACGGGTGACCTGATAAATACTTTTAAACATATTATCCGGTCCGCAGGAAAAGGTGATGCTTATACCACTTTTTTGAATGGTTTTTCTGAGGTCGGTGGTCACATTTCCCCTCTTACCGATACTTCCGTCATCCGAATACAATAATAATACTTGCAGGGTTAAGGGTTTCAGCAGATCCAGGAGATTAAGATTATGTTTGGATCTGGCACCGTAAATTAAGCTGATTTTGTTCTCTTTTTGGTATTTTTTGATGGCAAAATGAATCGGTGCGATCCCCCTTCCGCCGGCAATCATGAGAATTGATTGATTGGTTACCGGGGGAAAGGAATTTCCCAGAGGTCCCAGGACTGAAATTTTATCACCGGGTTTGAACTCTGAAACCAATCGGGACCCTTTGCCAACCACCTGATAATAGATCCAAATGTAGGGAGGATCGGTCTCAAATATTCCAAATGGTCTCTTCAATAAAGGTTCCATGGTAGAGGAAACACTGATCATAATAAAATTTCCCGGTATGGCCCGGGCGGAAATATATTCCGAATGGATCTTCAATAAATAATATTCTCCTTGAATTTGAATGTTCTCAACTATGTTGCAGATGTCGTCCCTCATTTTGGTATATTATCCCATTTATCCTTTTTTCTGTAAAGGTATTGCCGAATCAATCGGGGAAATCTCAGTCAGTTAATTGATCACTGGCGTCGTGATCATGATTCAATTCTTATTCAGGAAGAAGCCAGCAGAAAAATATCCCACCCAGTGTTTCAACGAAAACGGTGCTGTAATGCCGCAACCGGTTTTTTTTATCGGCAAAACTCCATTGCTGTAGGTGTCAGAATAACAAAAGATTTTTCCCCTTAGAATCCCTTTTCTATGTATGTTTTCTACAACTTTCAGAATGGTCATCATCCCGAAGGGTAAGGAATATTTCCCGCACCAAAGGGTATTGTTGTAATCCTGATACGTTTTACCCCACAGTGATCGGGTCAAGCCTTTTATTTTTGCTTTTGAGATATGACCAGAGAGATAGGTCCGAGCGATTTTTATGTCTTGGGCGGTTGCCAACTGATGAGCTCGGGCATCCTGGCCAAAACAGGTATTGTTGAAATCCTGGCCATAGTGATTGGCATCCGAGGAAATGAGAAAAAATATATCCCTTCCAAGATGCAAATGATTTTGCCGTATATAAATGGATATGAATTGGGAAATTTCATCAGATATTTTTTCCATTTCCTCAAAAGGCATTCCGGTAACCATGATGGGTGTGATTTTGATCCCCGGATTAAAATGCTGTAAAAATGGAATGGTGGCCTCTATGGAATGTTCCAGTAGATGGGCCAGGTTACTGGTGAGGAAATATTTCCCGGTCATCTTCTTTTTCAGGAACTCCCTCAAAGGCGAAATTTGAACCTTGTGCTCAGGGCCTGACCAAAAGCGAAAATCATCAAATATCAGTTTATTTTGAGGATTTCCGATTTTCTTCCTAACCGTACTGTGGGTCACGCCAAAAATGATAACCTCTTTGGTATTTATATTTTTGAACAGGGGATAATAGACCTGGGCAGCGTATAAATAATCATCGTGGGGAGAAATGCCTGCTATCAGTTTTAAATGGTTGAATTGGCCACGTTCATTTGGTTTCAGGAATTTGATCAGGCGATTGAACTGATCCGGTTGCCAGCAATACCCGATATCATCTCTGATCGGGCGGGTATCCTGGCTGAAAATGGAAAAAAAAATAAAAAAACAAATAATGAATATGAAAATTTTCATTCTGGCCGCTCCAGGTATTGTTTTTTGGCTTGAATCTGGTTTTGTTTGATTCTTCAGGTTAATATGGCGCCCACTGGGGTTTCTTCCGGAATAATCGGAATATATGGCCTTCCCTCCGCATCCGAAGCTGCCAGTATCATACCCTGGGAAAGGATACCTCTGATTTTAACTGGTTTTAAGTTTTTTACAATGATAATTTTTTTGTTTAGCAGGTCTTCCGGCTGGTAATAAAGCGCAACTCCGGCTACCAGGGTTCGCTCTTCAGTTCCAGTATATACTTTCAATTGAATCAATTTCTTAGTGTCTTGAACTTTCTGGGCCTGCAGTACCAGCGCGACCACCATTTCCACTTTCTTAAAATCCTCGAATTCAATCATGCCTTCTGTATTTGGTTCCTGATCCATTTTATTATTCTCCTTTGAATCGTCATCGGCGAAAAAATCTTCAATATCAACCCGGGGAAATAATTGTTCGGCATCACTGAGTTTAATATTTTCACCGGGATCTTGCCAGCCCAGTCCGGTTCCGGAGAAATTGCAAATTTTGTTTACCTTTTCCGAAGAGTCCGGAATGATGGGAGATAGCAGAGTATTGACGCTTAGAATTCCCCTGAGCAGGGTTTTCAAGATGCCGGAGAGAATCGGAATTTTTTCTTTGGATTTTGCCAGGTTCCAGGGCTCGGATTCAACGATGTAGCGGTTTAAATTCCGGATATATTCAAAAATTTTTTCAATCCCTTTGTTGTATTGGTAAGTGTCAAAGAGGGCCACGACATCCTTTTCCAGAGATAGGTAGTTTTCCTGCAGGGCCAGCTCTTTTTCTCCATATTCTGATTCGGGTTTGAGATTGTTTTTAAAATATTTACTGATCATACCGGTAGTCCTGGAAATAAGATTTCCCCAATCATTGGCCAGGTCCGTGTTTATCCGGGTAATAAAGCCCTGGTGAGAGAAATTTCCATCGGTTCCGATTGAGGCTTCTCTCATCATAAAATAACGGATGGCATCGGAGTTAAAGTG
>DAOVIP010000228.1 GCA_030671465.1 Candidatus Aminicenantota bacterium
ACGGCACCGGCGAAGACCGGAAAAACTCAACCGAAAAATGACCAACTTTGCCAAAGGAAATTTGTCTGAATTTATAATCTCAGAGGTTAAAAAATTTCACCAGGCGATTACTTCAAAGGAGATCGCATTCAATTTAAACACCTCTAAAAGTGAAATTGAAAAAACCATTGCCAAAAAGCTACCCATGGACATTGTAAAATATGATGGGAAAAATGGTATGATCTTAATTTCTACAGATTTGCGGGAAAAATTTCGCCAGGGTATCTTTGCAGCAATTAAAGAATTTAAAAAACAAAATCCCTATATTGATAAAGGCGTATCACTTAGCGAGATCAGAGCTGGCTTAAAAATTGAAATTGGAAGTGCGGCTGAAGAAGTTCTAAAAGAACTATTGGATTACCAGCTCCAAAAAGGAAATCTAAAAGAGAAGGATAAAACCTGGATGCTGGCAGGCGATTTTGAAAACAAAGACAAAAAAATGGAATCTCATACGAAATTCTTCTCTGATTATTTAAAAAGTTTTAATATGCAAACCCCTTTGCAGAGCCAGCTTAGACTGGAGGCCGAAAAAAGAAAACTGTCAGAGAAAGAGTTAAAGCAGATTTTATCCAATATGACATCTTCCGGTGAGGTTTATCGAATGAAAGACGAATATATTCATGCCAGTATCGTGGACAGCTGCCGTGAAAAATTAATAGCTGAACTGACTGGCAAAGAAAAAGGAATGACAGTTGCTGAATTCCGTAATCTTGTAGACGGTAACCGGAAGATTTGTCTACTTCTACTGGCTCAGTATGACTCTGAAATGCTGACCAAAAGAGTCGGAGATGTCAGAATGTTGGTAAAAAAGAGTTAACACCACAACAGGAGATATTGAGATGAACAGTAAAATTATCGATGCCAGAGGACAGCTATGTCCCAAACCCATAATCCTTACAAAAAAAGCAATAAATGACCCGAATATTCCAAATGAATTTTTTCTCCTTATCGATAATGAAACTTCAAAAGAGAATGTTGAAAGATTTTTAAAGGATAATGGAATTTCACATCAAACTTATCAAAAGGAAAACTATTTCCAGATATCGGTGAGTAAAACCGGAAAAAAAGTTAATTCCAGCTCCGAAGCGTATTGTTCAATTTCTACAACAAAAAAATTAACAGCTGATCATATAATAGCAATCACGAATGATAAGATGGGTTCTGGTTCAAACGATTTGGGAAAAATCCTGATTCAGGGTTTCATGAATACAATTAAAGAAGTATCCCCACTTCCCCAGAAGATTATTTTTTATAACAATGGCGTCAAGCTTACATTAAAAGATTCTCCAGTGATTGATTCATTAAAAGAACTTGAAAAACTGGGTGTTAAGATACAGATTTGCGGAACTTGTGCGGATTATTATGAAGTGAAAGATAAGATCGGTTGTGGTAAAATATCAAACATGTACGACATAATAGATTCATTAACCAAAGCAACCCATATCATTTCTCCATAATGAGGAGGAATAATATTCAATTTAATACCTATTTTGATAATGCTGCAACTTCATTCCCAAAACCAAAACAGGTTTCAGAAGAGATTTCAAAGTACCTTAATGAAATAGGTGGCCCATACGGTAGAAGTTTTTATAACAGGACTTTTGAAGTTTCAAAAATCGTTGAGGAAACCAGATCTTTGCTTTCAGATTGGATAGGGGCAAAAGACTCTTCACATATAATATTTACTCAAAACGCAACCCATGCCATAAATATTGTTTTAAAAGGGTTGTCTTTCAAATTTAAAGAAATTGTCATATCTCCTCTTGAACATAATGCGGTTTGCCGACCATTGCAATCATTAAAAAAAAAATTCAATATAAAAGTAAAATATTTACCTGCATTTCCTGATGGTTCTATTAATGTTAAGCAAATTCCGACAATTATTTCTTCAAATACAGATCTGGTTATTATCAATCATGAAAGTAATATAAACGGTGTCATACAACCGGTTGGAGAGATAAAAAAAACTATTGGCGATATTCCGATTCTTTTGGATTGTGCTCAATCTCTGGGACAACAAAAATTCGAAGCAGATAGAGACAATATCGATTATATTGCTTTTACCGGTCATAAAGCCCTGCTGGGTCCTCCAGGAATCGGAGGATTATTTGTGAAAAATGAGAAATCACTACAACCTTTAATAGAAGGGGGAACCGGCAGTCAATCGGAAAGTATTGATACCCCTTTATTTTTACCTGATAAGTATGAAGCCGGCACTCCCAACCTGGCGGGAATTTTTGGACTTCGAGCAGCACTTCTAAATCGACCGATTCCTTTTCATACAAGAAATGAATTTTTAACATTTTTAAAATCATTTCGCGAAATTTCAAAAATCAATGTCCTTTGCTCTGCGAGAGAGTCCACTCAAGGTAACTTGTTTTCAATCCAGAGCCACAAAATGGATTGTGCCATACTGGGTAAAATATTATTTGAAAACTATGGTATCGAAACCAGAATTGGTTTGCACTGTGCGCCAAAAGCCCACCAATATATCGGTACTTTTCCGCAGGGTACTCTGAGAATCAGCCCATCAATATATCATAGCGAAAAAGATTTCGAATATCTTATAGATTCCATAAAAAAAGTAACCATAAATTAATAAGATGTTATTTCTTTTTGAATCCACTCATGCCGTCATTAAGGCCGAAAGAATATGTGATAAAAATGGTATTACCTGTAAAATTGTACCGGTACCCAGATCAATATCATCTCAATGCGGTATGGGGATTGAAGTGAGTGAAAAACAGGAAAAAATTGTTGTCAACATTTTATTAAAAAAAAAAATAATTTATAATATCTACAACAATTATAAAAAGTGACGAGATGATGAATCATTCATTTGATTTGCTGACAACCGTACAACAGGGAGGATGTTCAGCAAAACTTCCGGCCCAATTACTCAGTGGGGTTTTAAAGGATTTCTCATACGATTCACCCGAGAATTTACTTGTGGGATTAAAAACCAATGACGATGCCGCCGTATGGAAAATAAATCAAAACACCGCTATTATTCAGACTACTGATTTTTTTCCACCAATATGTTCTGATCCATACGAATTTGGCCAGATTGCCGCTGCCAATGCCTTGAGCGATGTATATGCCATGGGAGGTAAAGCCATATTGGCCTTAAACCTGGTGATGTTTCCATCTACCAAAATAGATATTTCAGTATTAAAGGAAATCTTAAGAGGTGGAGCCGATAAAGTAAAAGAAGCTGGAGTTACGTTAGCAGGAGGACATTCGCTCGATGATTTTCCCCCCAAGTATGGTCTGGCGGTTACCGGAATTATCCACCCAAAGAGGGTAATTACGAACGCCAATGCCAAGGCTGAGGAAGTCCTCATCCTGACCAAACCCATTGGAACAGGAACAATTATTGCCGGTAAACGAATAAACGAAGTCTCTAAAAAAAATTATCAAAACGCCCTGGAATGCATGAAAATTCTTAATAAAAATGCAGCTGAAATCATGCAGAAATACAATATCCGATGTGCCACAGACATAACTGGATTCAGTTTATTGGGTCATGCTCTGGAAATGGCAGAAGGAAGTGACAAAACATTAACAATAAAGACTTCAAAGGTTCCCATATTAAATGGTGTCGATGAATTGATTGAGATGGGATGTATTCCCGGAGTGGCTTTTAGAAATCTAAAATATGTTGATGAAAAAACCTGTTTTTCCAGGACACTGGATTACAATCTAAAAATGATTATGCTGGATGCTCAAACATCGGGAGGATTATTGATTTGCTGTCAAAAAAATAGTGCTGATAAATTAATTAAAGATCTAAAAAATGCCGGTTATCCTGATTTGGCAATCATAGGAAATGTTTCAGAAAGAAAGGAAAAATCAGAACCCTATGTGATTGTAAAATAAATCTGTAACTCAAATAATATTCTGACCTGCTTTATTTTGAACATTATAAATGAAACTGAACTTTACTTATAAAAGGGTAGTATGTTATTTCTTAAATCTATATATCAAAACAAGGAGGAAAACTATGTTTAAAAAAATTATTTATCTGGGATTTATTCTACTCACTTCAATGAACCTCATCG
>DAOVIP010000352.1 GCA_030671465.1 Candidatus Aminicenantota bacterium
AACAGTCCATCTTGGTGTCCTCCGAATTATTTCACTATGGTCAAAATTCGCATGCTGTTGGCAATGGCACCCGGAGTGGAAACAATTTTCATGAAAGTTCCCATGGTCAGGTCCGGGAATGATAAGGCAATTCTGAACCGGCCGTGAAGCATCACCACCCGGTTTTTCATCACCAGCAATTCATAAGGCATGAAGGCTACATGACGGGGCTGCTTAAAATCAATCACCGGTAGAAACTTCTTTTCCCCTTTCTGCCCCCATAGGCCAACCCCGAATAGGGTTAGTTTTTTTCCGGGATAAGTGACCTCATATACATTGATCGATCCGCCCAGTTTAGCAGCCAGGTTCTTCCGGATTCTCTTGACCATTTGATCATGGTCTGAATTTTCCGCAATGGTGACCACCTTATCAAATTTGGGCATCCCGATCATATAACTGTATTTTCTAAGTTTCTCGACACTCTTGCCCTGCTTGGAACCGAATTCCGAATTCCAATAGTCCTTCAGGTCTTTAAACAGGCTGGCAATTTTCTCAACCAGAGCATTGTAATTCTTTTCAACCCGGGGAAAATCATCTCGGTAATAGGCATTCCCCCAGTAAAGCGGATTGATATAGGAAATTTCAATATCCTTCCCGTTCCGGTAAACCCCGAACCGAATGACCGAGCCAAAAGCGGTCAAACCGCCGACAGTCATGACTGACTTTTCAATCAATTCATGGGTGGCACAGATCACGGTCCGGTTCTGATCCTTCATAGGGGAATATTTTCCAACGATTTCGAAACCCGCATTTTTCAAGGCCTTCTCTGTTTTCAAGACCACCGAGGTATAATTTCCCTTTTCAACCCCGGCCATGATATAGGGCTTCAGAACGGATGCTCCGGCCATCATGAATGCCAAAAAAAATAGCATCAATAATAAAAACAGTTTTTTCATTTTTTTTCTCCTCTTTTCAACTGCTTAAATAATGCTTCTCCAAAAAAACAATCATTTTCTTGACTTTTTCATCTTTCAGGTGGTAAAAAACTTGTTTTTTGTTCCGGTATCTTTCCACAATGCCGGCCATGCTCAATAATCGCAATTGCTGGGAAATATTGGATATTT
This sequence comes from Candidatus Aminicenantota bacterium, assembly GCA_030671465.1. Taxonomy (GTDB): domain Bacteria; phylum Acidobacteriota; class Aminicenantia; order UBA2199; family UBA2199; genus CAZOWT01. The sequence continues at coordinate 1,104 of DAOVIP010000352.1, forward strand.
TGCCCAGCTGGATCATATCTACAATATCGTTCACGCAGAAATCGCCCACCTTCAGGGCACACAAAATCCGGAAGCGGGTTTTATTGGAAATAAGAGAAAATATGTCCATCACCTTTTCACAGACTTTTTCGCTCTCCCGGAAACGGGTTTTAATGTTTTCGATTTTATTGTCTTTCATTTTAACATACATTAAACTATTAAATTGATTTTGTCAACCCCTTCCGGATTTTTCAAAAATTTCATACCCCCCCGGTATTCCCGGGCCGGGATACTTTTCTAAAACCTGCGGCTGTGATATACTATCAAATATAATATGAAATATTTTCTTTTAAAAAACCTGAAAATTATTCTGTTTCTCCTCAGTATTGTATTCACCATGCTGATCGGTTCCCTGATCGGAATCATTCTGGTTTACCAGAAGGGATTTCCCAACCAGATCAAAAACCTTGAAGATATTAAGCCGGTGGTCATGACCACTGTTTACAATGACAAGGGAATGCTGATCAAGGAATTTGCAATTGAAAAAAGAAAGGTGCTGAAAAGTTCCGAAATACCGGATATTGTCAAAGAAGCCTTCGTGGCCGCCGAAGACAAGGAGTTTTATTCCCACTGGGGCATTAATTTCAAGGGTGTTCTCCGGGCCATAACCGGAATCATTTTCGGAAAAAGGAAGGGCGGAGGCAGTTCGATCACCCAGCAGTTAGCCAGGGATCTATTCCTGACCCGTGAAATATCCGTTTCCCGGAAATTCAACGAAATGCTACTGGCCATTCAGATCGAGAGAAAATATTCCAAGGACCAAATTCTGAGTTTCTACCTGAATAAAATCTTTCTCGGGGCAAGTGTTTACGGGGTCGAATCGGCCTCCCAGTATTACTTCGGAAAACCCATCAAGGATATCACCGTTTCCGAAGCCACTCTGCTGGCAGCCATCAATCCCAATCCCAACCGGCTTTTCAATGTGTTTACCAATCCTGAAAATTGCCGGGTAAAAAGAAACCAGATACTGCAGCGAATGCTTTTTCTCAACTATATTGACCGCAGCCAATACGACCTGGCTATCAAAGAGGAGCTTCCCGGTGAGCCCCATGAAACCATCAAAGAATCCATCGGCGATTACTTCCTTGAGGAAACCCGCAAATATATCGAAACCAAATTCGGTGAGATCCTCCTCTACCAGGGAGGATTAAAGGTTTACAGCACCCTGAATTCCGAGATGCAAAAATTGGCCGAGGCATCGTTGAGGGAAGGTCTGAGGGATTTGAGCAAACGAAGGGGATGGCGTACGGATCATAAACTGTTCAATCTGCTGCAAAATCAACTCGATATCAATGAGCACGTCCTCCCGGACTGGAAAAACCTGAAATTCGAAAAGGACCGTATTGTCAGCGGTATTGTGCTCAGTATCAACCGCCGCCAGGCAATCATTCGAGTGGACACCCGCCAAGGGCAGCTGAAGGCTGCCGATGCGGCTTGGACCCGGAAACCCCTGAATCGGATTTTAAAAAAGGGGGACGTGGCACTCTTCAAGATACTGGATATCGATGAAAAAACCAAAGCCCTGAGTCTGGGCCTGGAACAGGAACCCGAAGTACAGGGCGCCATACTGGTGGTGGAAAACAAGACCGGAGAAATAAAGGCCATGGTGGGTGGCTACTCCTTTGAAAAAAGCAAGTGGAACAATGCCACGCAGGCCCTGCGTCA
>DAOVIP010000413.1 GCA_030671465.1 Candidatus Aminicenantota bacterium
CAGTGACGGTATAACAAGGAATCGGCCAGATTGGCCTGCACCGGTCCATCTTCCAATTGCCTTTCCAGACGCTCATTACACTTGTTTTCCACCATGCATTCCGGGAATACCGCAGAGGTGAAAAATATGTTGTCATTCTGTTCAGATATAATCGGGGAATCCACACCGGTATAAAAATTGGATAACCGCCTGGCTTCACCTCCATAAGGGCTGATCTCCCATATTTGGGTCCCGTCTTTTCGGTTGGAGAGAAAATAGATCTTCTGACCATCCCCTGACCAGAAGGGATGTGAGTCGGATTTATCCTGGACAGTCAACTGTATCTGTTGGCCGGTCTTCAAATCCAGCAAATAAACTTCGGAATTCCGTTTCCCGGGTTCCAGTTCATAGGCCGTTACCGAAAACAGAAGTTGTTGGCCATCAGGAGAAATATTCAAGCCGGATATTCCTTTTATCTGGTATACATCATCAAGGGTAAACGCCCGTTTGTTTTTCATATCCATACTGTTTAATCCGACAGATAGCATCAGGATCATGGCAAAAATCAGGTTGATTTTAATGGGCTTTTTCATACCGGTCCTCCTCAACTTCATTTTTCATTGTAGCGAATTCCTCCTAAAAATTCCAATTTTTTAATTGTTTAATTTTCATGTTTGATTAAATCAATTGGCAGCCTTCTAGAAAATATATGTGATCGAAAAAGCGAAAATATGGTTTTGGTAGCGGGTATCCACCAGGGTTTCGGCGGAGAAATATCCGGTTTCCTTCCAGGAAGCGCTCTGATTCATATAGGCCAGATCGATCAAAATCTTCGAAAACAGTTGCACGCCCAGACCCAGTGAAAACCCCTTGATCCATATCGCTTCATCATTGGCATCGATGAATAACTGCCGTTCCCAGAAAAGTCCGCCCCGGATATAAAAAACAGCTTTGGGCATGACCACATTGATCTCCGTACCCAGGCGATGATTGACAATATTTCGCTGATCCTGTTCGTAATCATCGCGGACCGGAAAGGGCAAATCACCCACATGATCGTAATAATTCGAAATCTTTCCCTTGGACCAGAGAATTTTTGAAAAATCATAGGCCAGCAGCCAGTTTTTAAGGGGTTTAACTGCCAGGCCAAGTGAGAATTGAGCTGGAATAACAATTTCGCTGCTGCTTGATTCCTGGATTATTTCATTATCTGTAATGTTTTCATACCGGGATTCAGAAGTGAACACATCTTCAATTCCGCTGTGATAGGCAAAACCGATCTGAAGGTTTTTCTCCAGTTTAAGCAGGCAGCCAAAAATCAGGTTCTGGCCCTGGAGTCTTTCGGAAAACTCCTGTTCATACTTCCTGTCATTGGATTGGAAACCATATCGAATGGACCCGGAATTAAAAAAATGCTGAAGGGTAAAACCAATGGAGAAATATTCTGTTAAATAAACAGCCATTGAAAATCCCAGAACATCAATCCCACCGGTTCCGGAAAATGTTTCTGTGAATCTTTGGGTCCCGGCCCCTTCTCCGCTAACGGTTAATTCCGATTCCCGGCTACCCCGGACATCATAGGAAATATAATGGTAATAACTTAAGGCAAGATTCCATTTCATATTCCAGAAGCTGGCCGGAACTGAAATGGAGAGAAAATCTATTTGGGATGATTCGGAATCAAAATCCTCTGTCCATACCCGCTTACCGGTATCGAAAATATTTTCCTGCCGCTCATGTGAATAGGAAATACCATCCATATGGTAGTTCAGCGAAACTATCGGGTAGAGAAGATCGGCCAGGCCGGCTGGATTCCAAAAAACAGCACTCAGGTCATCGGCCACAGCGGTAAAGGCATTTCCCATTGAAAGGGCCTTGGTTCCCAGGGAAAAATTATAATAGGTATAAAGTGGTTTGTATTTGGAAGTGACCGGCTGGACCAAGAAAAGACATAAAATGATCAATCCGATCCAGAAAGATCTTTTAGGCCCGATCAATCCGCTTCTTCCAGATCTTCTTCTTCGTTATAACCAACCAGTTCATCCTGATCTTCAATAAAAATTCTTCCCCCGTGATCTTCTTCGTAGGAAAGGCAGCACATCAACCGTCCGCACTGCCCGGATATCTTCACTGGATTCATGTTGAGGTTCTGTTTTTTAGCCATCTGCAGGGTAATTGGTTCAATACTGTTTAAAAAAGTTTTACAGCATAACTGCCGGCCACAAATGCCGATTCCCCCGATCATTTTGGCCTCATCCCGGATACCGATCTGTCTCATTTCAATTCTCATTTTGAATTTTTTTGCCAGATCCTTGACCAGATCTCTGAAATCAATCCTGCCCTCGGAAGAAAAATAAAATATGGCCTTGC
>DAOVIP010000304.1 GCA_030671465.1 Candidatus Aminicenantota bacterium
GAACGGACATATTCCATATCCTGCGGAGTGGCTTTGGTTTTATCCAGGATCAGATGATTGGTGTGGAAATAGAGATGACCCGGTTCGACAATTTGATAGTTATGGGGAGTCACTTCCACTGAATATATTTTATTTTCTGTCAGTGAACCCAGGTTGTGGTGGTAGGCGAATGCCCTTTCCGGGCGGGTTACGGTTTCGATGGCTTCTTTCAGGGACTTTGCCTCCAGCACGGCCCGGCCCAGGAAGTAGCGGGGAATACCGGGTCGACAATGTTTTCCGCTGATGAAGTTGGTGGTCTGAAAAATACCATGGTTATTCAGGGCCGGGCCATTGCCCATCAGAAAGCCCGGATAGGTCAAGGTTAAAACCGTGACCCCTGAGGGCAGGGTGGCTTTGACCATGAACATCAGGTCACGGTAAGCCTGATGGCCGTCTTCGTTGTGAAAAAGTAATTTCCGGTCTCGGCTATTCCAGTAGATGGTGGAACATCCCGGTATTTCGGCCCTGGTTTCAGAGGCCAGCTTGGCACTCATTTCAGCGTGAATGTTCAATAGAAAAAGGTCTTGAAACGGAACTTCGGCGCCACGGGACATTCCCCTCAATTCTTCCATCAGATGCGGATAATGGGTTTCAGCCTGAATCTGGAGATGCTGGGCCAGCTGATCCGGGTCCTTTTCCGAATATGTCCTGATTTTTTGCAGCCAGCTTTTCCTCCTGGTCAAAACCAGCTGAATTTCCCTTTTGAAAAAGCTGCCGATGGCATTACCAATTTCCTGGTAATTTCCGGAAATTTCCAGTAAGGGAAAGGATTTTGAGGTGGGAGGGAAAAATCGGATATTGGCCCGGTTACAGGGGCAGCAGGAGCCCATTATCAGCACCATGAGGATAATCGTCAGAATCAATCTGGCCGTACAGAGCATTTTATTGGTTGTCATGGGGATTTTCATCATGATTTAATCATCAGAGAAAAGAGATTCATTGTCAAGAAAAAATATTAATTTTATGTCATTTTAAAACCAAACCTCCATTTTTTCCGTCAAGGGGGTATTGAACTTGAAAATGTGATGTTTTTAAGGTAAAATAATTTTTAAACATCATCCGGTTACGATTGATCTGAAATAATGGAGGATAGGTCATGAAATTAAAAAATTGGAATAAATTGGGTTTTCTTTTTGTGCTGGCCCTGCTGATCATGTTCCACAGCAGTTGTGGATGGAAAACCACCGAATTTACCTTAACCGTGGTGGTTGGAGAGGGAATTAGTGGAGTACCGGAAAGCGGGACCTATGTTTACCAGGAATTCGAAGAAATCGAGTACAAATATGAAGCCGAGGGTGATATCATCCAGCCTGAGATCTATGTAAACAATTACCGGAAACTGATTCTGGAGGGCACATTGGTCATGTATTGTGATACCATCCTGACCGTCGAACAGATTGACATCCGCAAGGAATGGAATATGATTTTTTCCGAACAGGATATCGATGATGTTGAGTGGGAAATCACTTTTTCGGGACCGGATCTCCGTTTCGGGACCTTTAGCGATAATCGGGGTTATACTGGGATCTGGGAAGTGAGCGGCGACAATGACCTGACCATTCGCTATGATGACTGGGCCGATTATGTTTTTACCGGCACCCTCAGCGCACTGGGCGGTAATTGGGAAGGAGAGGGGAAATCAGGATCCTGGTACATATACCTGGATAGTTGATTCTAATTCCGTTTTTTTAGGTTGAATTTGATATCAAGTAATAAGGACACCCAAACTTTCGGATTACTAAAGCGGCTGATTCTATTTGTTTTTTTGTTGGGTTTCATTTTTATTTCCTGCCGGTTCCGGCAGGAACCGGATAAAATCTGGAACCTCCGTGATAAAATCAAAACATTGAGTCTTGACCTGGTGGGTCTTCCCTACCGGATCGGGGGTAAGGAAATCACCGGTTTTGATTGCAGTGGTTTTGTCTATTACGTTTTCAGCTCGTTTGGTATTGAGATTCCCCGCACTGCCAAAAAGCAGGGTAAAATGAATAACAGTATCCGGTTTAACAAAGCCAGAACCGGTGATATTCTGGTATTCAAGCTGAAAAGAGGCTGGCATTCGGGTATCTATATCGGGGATAACCACTTTGTCCATGCCCCGAATCAGAACAGTCAGGTTCGGAAAGAAGAATTGACGGTTTTCTGGGTATCCCGGATGAAACGGGTCATTCAGGTCATTGATGGATAACCGGGGGTTTGTTTTTCCCTGTTTTTTCCAGTTTAATGGTTATCTTGATCAACTTCTGGCTTTTGATCTCTATGGTTCTTTTGGAACTCTGATATCCGGGTTTGATCACTTCCAGGGTATATGTACCAGACTTCAGTCTGAGGTTTTCGATTTTGCCCGTTTCCGGAACAATTCCCCAGAATTTGCCATTCAGGTAAATCGCGGCTTCGGCAGGTTGTATCTCCAGGGTAATATTACTGGCAAACAGGTTTGATTCCACCTGAGATTTGGATTCCGTGACAGGGTCCTTGACCGGTTCGGTCTTGGCCATGTATTCCGGTTTCTCCACTTTTGGAACAGGCTTTTTCTTCCGGGTTTCCGGTATTAATGCGTTGTCCGCTTTCATCTGTAACTGGATGACAATATTTCTGGAAGAATACTGGTGCAGGTCAATCATTACCTCTTTATAACTCTTTTTTTTAATGACGATCTCATGATTTTTGGAGGTCAATTTCAAAGCCGAATGGGTGGTGGAAAACTCAAAGGCTTCCCCGATAAATCGACCGTTGAGCAGGATATGGGCATCATCGGGTTGAACCCGGAATATAATTCTATATAACCGATATTCGGTTTCAAATAACTCGTCCCAGTGCATGAGACAGGCCGGCATCAGAACCAGGATACTGAGAAAAGAAAGGATCATTGTTTTTTTCATGGCTGTTATCTCCTTATACCATTTTAATAATAGTCAAAATGGTTTTTTTTATCAAGATTTGTTTTGATGGTTTCTGTTCCAGAATAACGGGAAGCAATTCTGATGCCAGTCAAACGGATTGAAACTGCAACTTTTTTAGGACACTGTTTTCTGATTTCTCACGATTTTATGACATGGGGTTCAGGACTTGGAATTCGGTTAATACAGGGCTTCCCGCTGTTCTTCCTCGGCGCTGTTTAAAATTCC
>DAOVIP010000115.1 GCA_030671465.1 Candidatus Aminicenantota bacterium
AACCATATAATCAAAAAAAGAATCATTGCCAACCCAGTTGAAACGCCGGGTGATCATCCAGGCATAAAGATCAACAGGCTGGGAAATGAATTCCGGAATCAACCGATCCAGAAACGGACTGATCACCCGAAAGATTGAATTCAGGAAATAGAGGCCTCCCGAATCAACCTTATCCTGAAAAACCCGGACAATCACTTTGTCGATCCCCATTTCATGCAAATAGCGGTGAGACAATTTGCCGCTGATATTGGCTGAATGGAATTGAACTTCAAACTTGCGCAGCCGGTCAGGTTGTTCCCCGGTTTCCGGCCACAGCCTTGCGCCGGGCTGTATCAGACACAGGATACTAAATACAAAAATTCCAATCGCGTGAATGATATTTTTGGATAATTTCTTCAAGTTCATTTTTATCTGCTTTGCCAAACTCATATGATTTGAAATCCTCACCAATGAAATCCTGAAAACTCTTTACCAGAGGCTCAATCAGGGCATCTCCGGATTTATCTGACAGCTCGGAAAGGGTAACCATGTTGGCTTCAATGAATGATCTCCGGGAATTTGACCCACCGGCATATAAATCATAGTCCATACTGATGGGAATGGAACCGTGTTGAAGCAGGGCATGTTTGTCCCTTTTCTGGGCGGACCCCACAATTTTTTTCCCTTTGATCTCAATCTCATTCGGGGTCGGAAATGAAAAACAGGGACGATTGGATTTGGCCAGACCCGTGGTTTTCCTTTTGGACAGACCGGCCTCCAGTCCGATCATTTTAAAGGCCCTGATAATGACATTTGAAATCAGCATATAGGATTTATACAGATCATTTTCCTCAAAAAAAATGGCTTCAGAAGAAACCACCGAATAGGTGATCTCCCGATGATGCAGCACGGTCTTCCCACCGGTAATCCTTCTGACATAGGCACAGTCCCTTTTCCGGATAAAATCAATGTTGATGGCCCTGGATATTTTTTGAGAAACTCCAAAGGAAAATGTGGGTCTTTTCCAGGAATACAGGCGAAAAAAACCTATTTTTTCTCGGTGACACAAACGGAACAGGTATTCATCCCGGGCCATATTTTCAGCTGCGGAAAACGGCCGTTCTTCCTGCAGCAGATACCATTCCGGCATTATTTCTTTACATCATCACTTTTTTCTTTGACTGCCTTGACCGATATAGATTCCGTTGGGCTTTTCTTTTCCTCTTTCATCGACATATCGATATTCCCCTTGAAAATTGCCCCTTCGGCCAGAACCACTCTCTGGGAATTGATGTTGCCATTTAATATGCCCTCGGGTAAAATTTCAACCTTGGAAGCGGCTTTCACATTGCCGTCAACCTTTCCCTTGATGATGATTTCATTGGCATCGATATCCGCCTTAATGACACCGCTCTTGCCGATAATCACCCGGTGATTGGTATTGATGTGACCGTCAATTTTACCTTCAATCAGCATCTCCTCGGAACCCCGGATCCGGCCCTTGATCACCAGGGTTTTGCCAATTACTGACTGTTTGTAATGGCTGGTTATTTCAGAACCTGTGTAACTTTCCTGCTTGGACGTTTCGAAACGTTTGAAAACTGACATATTGACCCCTTATAAAAATAAATATCGAATAAACCAGAAAGAGCGGGCAACGGGGATCGAACCCGCAACCCTAAGCTTGGGAAGCTTATACTCTACCATTGAGCTATGCCCGCCTACTTTTTCGGCTTTTTCTTGGCTTTGGATTTTTTATCCTTCTTTTCAAATTTGAAATCTATAAATTCAATAATGGCCATTTCCGCTCCATCACCCTTACGGAAATCACTCTTTAAAATACGGGTATATCCGCCCTGCCGATCCATAAAACGGGGAGCTACCTCGTCAAACAACACCTGAACGGCCTTTCTTTTGTATAAATATGCTATGGCCCGTCTTTTACTGGCCAGGGTCCCGGATTTACCCAAGGTAATCATCTTCTCCACAATGGGCTTGACAGCTTTTGCCTTGGCCACAGTGGTCTCAATTCTATTTTTTTCAATCAGACTGGTGGTTAGATTCCGTAGCAAAGCTTTTCGACTTGCTGGATTCCTGCCAAGCTTAAAACCTCCCTTATTGTGTCTCATTTTCTACTCCTCTTGCTTCACCATATCGTCGGTATCAATTTTTTTATATTTATCATTCAGCTCATTTTTTATATGGTCCGGTACTTTTTGTCCCAGGGCCAGATCAAAATCACGCAGTTTCTGAATAATCTCTTCAAGTGATTTCTTACCGAAATTCTTGGAATTCAATAACTCATGCTCTGTTTTTTCAATGAGTTCATAGATATAATCCACGTTCAGCCGTTTTAAGCATTTCAGTGCCCGAACCGACAATCCCATTGACTCTACGTTTTTTTCCAAAAATTCTGACTTCTTCTCGATCCCGAATCCAGCTTCCTGCTCAATGTCCGGCAGCAGGCTCTCCTTATCCTGGTAATCCAGGAAAATAGCCAAGTGATCCCTCAGGATTTTGCCGGCCATGGAGATGGTTTCTTGGGGAGAAATGCTCTGGTTGGTCCAAATTTCCATGGTCAGTTTTTCAAAATCTGTCTTTTTTCCAACCCGGGCCGGCTCAATGTTGTACTTTACTTTCTCGACCGGATTGAAATTGGCATCCAGGGGAATAAAATCAACCGATAGACTTTCATCATAATTCTGTTCGGCCAATTTAAAGCCGACATCTTTTTTTATCCACAACTCCGCCTGGAATTTTCCCCCTTCCTCAAGATAGGCAATATGAATATTTTTATCCAATACTTCCACATCACTGTCACTCAAAATATCGCCGGATAAAATTTCTCCCGGCCCCTTTTTATCAATGGTAACCATCCGGGGTTCATCCACATTCAATTTAAAGGGTACGCACTTTAAATTCAGAATAATATTCAGCACATCCTCATAGACGCCTGGAATAACCGAAAATTCATGCAATACACCATCTATTCTGACTGCGGTTATGGCTTCGCCTTCGATCATGGACAGCAATACCCGCCGGATGGCAATTCCGATGGTACTGCCATAACCCCGTTCAAAAGGTTCGGCAACAAATCTTCCGTAGTTTGATGTTAATTCCTCAACCTTCAATCTCCGAGGTCTCTGAAAATTAAAATTCATCATTTCCTCCTTATTTGGAATACAATTCAACAATCAGGTGCTCCTCAACATCCAGTGACACATCTTCCCTTTTGGGAATACTGTTCACCTTACCGGTAAATTTATCACCATCCACCACCAGCCATTCAGGAACTTCTACCAGTCCCTTCAAATCTTCAAGTATGGTTTTAATACTTTCGTTTTTCGTTGATTTTTCTGAGAAACTGATCTCGTCATCCAAGCGAAGCTGATAGGACGGAATGGTTACTTTCTTTCCATTCACAGTGAGATGTCCGTGCCGGATGATCTGTCTGGCATGGGCCCTGGAATAGGCAAAATTCATTCGATAGAGAATATTATCGAATCTCAACTCCAGTGCTCTCAAAAGGGTTTCACCGGTAATACCTTTCTTTTTAGCTGCCTTCTGGAAAATATTCCGGAATGGTTTTTCGCCAATCCCGTAAAATCGCTTCACTTTTTGTTTTTCCCGGAGCTGGATCTTATAATTCGATTTCCGGTAAGAGATCCTGGATCCCCGGTGTCCGGGAGGATAACTTCTACGATCCAATCCGCATTTTTCAGTCAAACATCTCTTGCCTTTTAGAAAAAGTTTGGTGCCTTCAGCCCTGCATAACCTGCACAATGGCCCGTTGTATTTTCCCACTATATTTCCTCCTTAAACCCTTCTTTTCTTTCTCGGTCTGCAACCATTATGGGGTATCGGGGTGATATCCTTTATTGTTTTTACTTTAAAAGGGGTTCCCCCAACTGTTCGGATCGCACTTTCACGACCGGATCCGGGTCCCTTCACCCTGATATCCAGGGTTTTTATTCCGAAATTCTGCGCTGCATTCAATGCCTTCTCAGCTGCCAACTGGGCAGCGAACGGAGTGGATTTACGTGAACCCTTGAATCCCACCACACCCCCGGTTGACCAGGTCAGGACATTTCCATTCTGATCGGTGATGGTAATGATGGTATTGTTAAAGGTCGAATAAATATACATGATTCCATGGGATACACTTTTCTTTTCTTTTTTGGATGTTTTTTTTCCCATTGTTTTTTTAGCCATATTTTTCCTCCATTGGCATAAATGAACTTACTGAGTCCAGGTCGCATATTGCCTCATTGATTGTATTCAGATTTTTCATACTCTTTTCTTTTTGATCATGGCCCCTCTGGGTCCTTTCCGGGTCCGTGCATTGGTTTTGGTTCGCTGACCTCGTACCGGCAGTCCCCGTTTATGTCGGCGGCCCCGATAACTGTTGATATCCATTAACCGTTTGATATCCTGATTGATCCGCTTTCTCAAATCTCCCTCAACCATTTCGGAAGATTCAATATGCTTTCTGATTCGGCCGAGTTCATCAGCGGATAGATCCTTGATCTTTTTGTTCAGATCGATTTTGGTTTCGTTTAAAATTTCTTTTGACTTGGGCCTGCCAATGCCAAAAATATAAGTCAATCCGATTTCAACTCTTTTATTATTGGAAATTTCAACTCCTGCAATTCGTGCCACAATAACCTCCTTACCCCTGTCTCTGCTTATGCTTGGGATCTCTACAAATAACGCGTATTACACCCTTTCTCTTGATAATCTTGCATTTATCGCATATTTTTTTAACCGATGCCCTTACTTTCATGTTTGCCTCCTACTTAAACCGGTATATAATCCTTCCTCGGGTAATATCATAGGGTGATATCTCAATGAGTATTTTATCTCCCTGTAAAATTCTGATATTGTTTCTCCTCATTTTTCCGGATGGATGGGCCAGAATCCGGTGGTGATTATTTTCCAGTTCCACCAGAAACATGGCATTGGGTAATGATTCAAGGATAATCCCCTTTACTTCAATCACTTCTTTATTCTTGGCTGCCATTATAACCTCGTCATTATTTCAGGACCATTTTCGGTAATGGCAACGGTATGTTCATAATGAGCGGATAAACTTCCGTCCACAGTAACCACTGTCCAGTTGTCATCCAGCGTTTTCACCTCGTAAGAACCATTGGTAATCATGGGTTCGATCGACAAGGTCATGTTTGCTTTCAACTTGGGTCCCTTGATTCCGCAATTAAAATTCAAAATCTGGGGCTCCTCATGCAACGAACGTCCAATACCATGTCCGGTTAAATCACGAATGATTTCATAATCTTTTGAGCGGACACATTTATCAATGGCATTCGATATATCACTGACACGATTTCCCTCTCTGGCCTGTTCAATCCCCTTATAGAGGGAGTCCCTGCAGGTGCCCATTAAATCCGAGGCATCACTCGAAATATCTCCAACCGGATATGTCCAGGCCCCATCACCATAAAAATTCTTATAAATACAGCCCACATCGATTCCAATAATATCACCATCCTGAAGTTTCCGATTCTTTAAAGGAATTCCATGGACGACTTCATTGTTTACTGAGGTACACAGGGTAGCGGGAAATCCCCGGTATCCCTTAAACGCCGGTTTGGCTTTCATGTCCAGGATATGGGTTTCCGCCCATTGATCAAGCTCATAAGTGGTGGCACCGGGGTTAATGATACTCTCGATATCATTCAGTATCACAGCAATAATCCGGTTGGCTTCTCTCATCAATTTCAGCTCTCTATCGGTTTTGAGTATGATCAATTCAATCTCCTCAATTTTCCTCTACCGTCTCCCCCGGATTCGTCCCTTTCTTGAAAAACTCTCATAATTCCGCATGGTCAGCTGAGCTTCAATCTGCTGCACGGTATCCATGGCCACACCCACTACAATCAGGATCGAAGTGCCTCCAAAATAAAATTGCACCCCCATTCCCTCGTAGAATATTTTCGGCAAATTGGCTTCCAGAAAATCCCCGATAAACGGAATAGCACCCACCTTGAAGCCGGTCATCAAAAATTCAGGGATCAATGCCACCAGGGCCAGATATATCGCCCCGATAAAAGTGAGTTTGGATAGTACATTGTCGATATATTCGGAGGTATTTTTCCCGGCCCTGATTCCCGGTATAAATCCACCGTATTTTTTCAAATTATCTGATACATCCTGGGGATTGAAAATAATGGATACGTAAAAATAGGTAAAGAAAACAATGGCGGTGATATAAATCAGGTTATACAAGGGCATACCCAAACCCAACTGACTTTGGATACTTTGGGCAATGGGATGCTTGATAAACCCGGCAATGGTTGCCGGAAAAGTGGTTACCGAAGCGGCAAAGATAATGGGGATGACTCCGCCTGTATTCACCTTCAGCGGTAAAAAAGTACTTTGACCTCCCATCATTCTTCTGCCCTGTATTCTTTTGGCATATGAGATGGGGCTTCGCCGTTGACCCATTTCAACAAAAACAATAAATCCGATAACACCCACCATCAAAACAATCAAAAAC
>DAOVIP010000418.1 GCA_030671465.1 Candidatus Aminicenantota bacterium
CATACTAATGTAAAAAACATATCTGTCACCCCGGTATTATTGGGGCCAACACTAAAAAAGGAATTTCCGGAGATCATCGAAACATGCCGTTACCACTGGTTTTTTCAAGAAACCACATTTGAATATAAGGACAAACAATTCATAGAAGGTGGAACCCGACTGGTGGATCCCTCCTTTTTTAGTATATTCAACTTTCCTTTTTTAAAGGGAAATTCGAAAACAGCGCTGAAAGATCCATATTCCATAGTCATCACAGAAAAAATTGCGGACAAATATTTCTCCGGGCTTGATCCAATAGGGAAAGTCCTTACCATGAATAATCAACATCAATTAACTGTCAGGGGTGTTATAAAAAATATTCCCGAAAATTCAACCCTTAGATTTGATATGGCAATCCCCATGGAATTCAGAATTCGAACAACACTGAGCTGGTACTCCAGCTGGGATAATCTATTCGTTTTTACTTTCATAAAACTGCAAGATAAATATAAAGCGGGCAAAATAAACACAAAAATTGCCAACAGTATCCAGAATAAGACTTCTGGAAAAAAGATCACACTTTCGGTTTTACCTTTTACGGAAAGACATTTTTTCTTTTATTCCGACAAAATGTATGTTTACATTTTTATAACCATAGCCATCTTCATACTGGTGATTGCCGGTTTCAACTATATGAATCTGGCTACTGCCCGTTCTGTAAAAAGGGCAAAAGAAATCGGTATGAGAAAAGTGAATGGAGCCTCCCGAAAACAAATCATTGTACAATTCCTTGGAGAATCTCTTTTCATATCATTGGCAGCCCTGGTTTTATCCCTAACTTTCCTGTCTCTTTTACTTCCTTTATTCAATACCCTCACCGAAAAGGAAATTGTCTTGAATTACACCTTTATTCTTCCGGTTTCTATTGGATTAACCTTGGTCACCGGGATCGCTGCAGGAAGCTATCCAGCATTTTTTTTGTCCTCTTTTCAACCCTCAAAAATTCTCGGCGGTAATCTGAAATCCGGCGCCAAGGGTTCTGTTTTGAGAAAGATCCTGGTGGTTTTTCAGTTTACGATCTCCATTGTATTAATTATGGGAATGTTTATGGTTTACAAACAGCTCCATTATTTCCGGAATAAAAACACCGGTTATGAGAGAGAACATATGGTTAGCATACCCATGAGTGGTGGCAGTGAAAAGTACTATCAACGCTTTAAGACTGAGTTACTGCGTGATGCCAAAATACTTGGTGTCAGTGGTACCGCAGCCGCTCTGCCTCATGTTCATTGGCAGATTGATGCCTTTCACTGGGAAGGAAAAGACCCAGGCAAAAAAATTTCCATTAATTATAATGCCATTGATTTTGATTTTGTTGAAACCCTGAAAATCAAACTTCTGAAGGGAAGAAGTTTTTCCAGAAAGTTAGATTCAGAGGCCTCACATACTTTTCTCATTAACCAGGAAATGGAAAAACTCATAGGGATGGAGTCAGCAGTGGGAGCAACACTGAGATATGGTGAAGAATCCGGCAAAATCATGGGGGTTATGGAGAATTTTCATTTTCTCCCTTACTCGCAACATATCGAACCCCTGATTATACACCTTCAACCAAAATCTGTTGATAATATACTGATCAGAATTCCACCTGATAATATTTCTGAATCACTTGGATTTATTAAACAAACCTGGGAGAAGATAATTCCCCTGTATCCTTTCCAATACAGTTTTTTGGATGAAGCGTTTGAAAGGAGTTTCAGCGACGTTGAAAAAACCGGTCATCTTTTAAACAGTTTTGCGGTGCTTGCCGTCATTATTTCCTGTCTGGGCCTGTTGGGTTTGGCCTCTTTTTCTGCCGAAGAGCGGACCAAAGAAATTGGGATTAGAAAAGTACTGGGAGCATCGGTTTCAGGGATTGTTCTGATGTTAAATAAGGAATTTTCCAGATGTATAGCCATTGCCACTTTAATTGCCTGGCCGGCAGCCTACTTTCTGATGAAAAAATGGCTGGAGAATTTTGCCTATCGCACCACCATTTCCATTTGGGCTTTTGTCCTCTCCGGACTATTGGCGCTGTTGATCGCGCTGTTCACTGTCAGTTACCAGTCCATCAAAGCAGCCACAGCCAACCCGGTGGAGGCGTTGAGTTATGAGTAATGAGATGTGACATGTTTAAGAATTATTTGAAAATAGCCTTTCGAAATTTAATTCGACACAAAGGCCATTCGTTTATCATTATTCTTGGCCTGGC
>DAOVIP010000038.1 GCA_030671465.1 Candidatus Aminicenantota bacterium
CCTTTGAGCGTTTCATTATCCACAAACTTGAATTCATATTGTCTGCTTCCGTTCTCTGTATCCTTTATATAATCATAAAGGTGTTGAAAAAGAGAAAAAAAACGGGCCAGGGGCCGAAAATGCCATGAAAGAGATATCTCATTTTCCCATTGGCCTGCCCCTGAGTCGAATACGGCGGCGGTTGAAAGTTCCGGCCTCGGCTGATTTCAGCAGATATGAACATTTGATTGACAGGTTTTTTACTCTGGTGGAGCCCCGTTGCCGCTTTGATGATCTGGCCATTTCCCTTGAACCCGGAAAAATATTGTTTGCCAACGGTTATGAGATGGTTTCGGAGTCGTTGAGAACCCATCTGCAGGATTGCTCGCGGGTCAGTTTAATCGGGGTAACCATTGGCCCCCATATTGAAGAGGAAATGGAATCCTATCAGAAGCAGAACAAAATACTGGAGCCATTGATTCTGGATGCGGTGGGCTCGGAGTGTGTTGAGGAAGCATCCATTTATATTTCCAACCTCATCGGGGATCAGATCAGAAAACATCGCCAGGTTCCGACAAAACGCTTTTCACCGGGCTATGGGGATTTGAGCCTGGAGGTCCAGAAATATTTTTTTCAACGGTTAAAACTGGACGAAATAGGTCTGGAGCTGAATACATCCCTGCTCATGGTTCCCCAGAAATCCATCACCGCCTTCATCGGCTGGAAAGGGGC
The DNA here is from genome assembly GCA_030671465.1 of Candidatus Aminicenantota bacterium. Taxonomy (GTDB): domain Bacteria; phylum Acidobacteriota; class Aminicenantia; order UBA2199; family UBA2199; genus CAZOWT01. Next base: position 712 of record DAOVIP010000038.1, read on the forward strand.
CTGACCCCGGGTTCCGTCATGGATGAAAAAATCAAACTGGGTATCAGCTCCTGCTTGCTGGGTAACCCGGTTCGCTATGATGGAGGACATAAACTGGACCGCACCCTCAGGGATACCCTGGGATCATTCGTGGAATGGGTGCCGGTGTGCCCCGAGGTGGAATGCGGGCTGCCTGTGCCCCGGGAAGCCATGTGCCTGGTGGGGGATCCGGAATCACCGCGGCTGGTCACCGACAAAACAGGGGTGGATCACACCGACCGGATGCAAAAATGGATCAGCGAACGTCTGGATGATCTGGAAAAGGAAGAGCTCTGTGGCTTTGTTTTCAAGTCCCTCTCTCCCAGTTCCGGAATGCAGGAGGTAAAGGTGTATCCCCGGGCCGGTCATCCCGGTGGCAGGGGATCTGGACTCTTTGCCAGGGCCTTCATGGAACATTTCCCCTTAATGCCGGTTGAGGATGAAGACCGATTGAATGATGCCGGACTCCGTGAAAACTTCATTAAACGGGTATTTGTTTACTCTTCATTGTATACAACTCCGGGTGTTGAATAATATGGGATAATCCGTTAAAATATCTTTTGGATTCTTTATGAATGAACCAGATCGAACCGGAAACCTTGTTCTCGGTATTGTCTTTATCGTTATTCTTTTTGCGGTTTTTCTGTTTCAGATTGTTCAATTTTCTTTAGGGGAAATTATTTTGGAGAAAAGATCGCTAAAACCTAGGGTTCATTTCAATATCCATTCTCCCCATGATTTTGTAAAAGATTACCAGAACTGGTTTAATGAACACTTTTTTTTAAGATCACTCCTGATTCGTACTCAAAATCGGTTGAGATTTAAAATTTTCAATAAATCACCCGTCCCAAAAGTGATACTGGGAAAAGATAACTGGTTGTTTCAGGCCAAACAAAACCATCCCCCCGAACACCCTGGCTATTTTTCCTCTATTCAACCCTTCACCTTCAGTGAACTGGAACAATGGCGAATTGCCCTGGAGCAAAGACAACAATGGCTTCAAAAGAGGAATATTTTCTATCTTTTTATTCCTGTTCCCGATAAGAGTTTCATATATCCGGAATTCCTGCCGGATTTCATAAAGCAATTTTATGCCAATTCACGCTTAGAACAGCTGGTAAACCATTTACAGCGATATTCTGATATATATGTTCTGGACTTCATAGATTTATTCCGGTTACATAAGAGGGATTATTTGCTGTATCATAAAACCGACTCTCACTGGAATGATTTTGGAGCCTATCTGGCCTACTGCCGGATCATCACATTTCTGGCCTCGAGATTTTCCATGCAGGTGAATATCGCTCCCCTGGATATTTCCGATTTCATGATAAAAAGACCAATAATGAGAGGTGGAAATTTAGCCAGGATGCTCGCATTTCAGGATAGACGGTTCTGGGAGAGGAGGGTGAAATTAAAACCCGTCATCCCCGGAACCTGGAAAAAGGTTCCTATTCCATCTGAACTGGATGTGTCCAGGATTCTCAGGCCTCTGATTATAGAGAGGCCCTTACCGGCTCTTCCCAGGACCGTGATGTTTCATGATTCCAGTGGGATGGCATTGAGACCGTTTTTATCGAACCATTTTTCACACATTTTATTTCTCAGAGACTGGAGTTTTCGATTCTGGGTGAAAGTAATAGAACAAGAAAAACCGAAAATTCTCATTGATGTGATTGCCGAACACTTTTTATACAGGCGAAAATTGTCCAATCCACAGAAGTTGATTGATACCCCGGAAGATACTTAGAATGACTAATAAAACAGTCTTGACGGAGTCTATTCTTTTTGGAGTTCTTTCAGGTTGGCAAAGTAATCCAGGGAAAGGGGATTTCGGAGTGCATCTTTATTCAGGACCGGTCTGCCTTCGATGACTTTTTTAACCGCCAGCTCCACTTTTTTCATGTTCAGGGTATAGGGGATGTCCGGTACCTCGATGATCTTGGCCGGAACGTGGCGGGGAGAGGCATTCAGCCGGATGGTTTTTTTGATGCGGTCTTTTAACTCCGGACTCAGGGCCACACCTTCGGGCATTACCACGAAGAGTATGACCCGGACATCGTTTTTCCAGTCCTGTCCGACTACCACACAATCGGCAATTTCCTCCATCAGTTCAACCAGACGGTAGATCTCGGCGGTTCCGATCCGCACCCCTCCGGGATTCAGGGTGGTGTCGCTGCGGCCATAAATAATGACCCCGCCATGGTCGGTGATTTCGATATAATCGCCGTGACGCCAGACACCGGGGTAGACATTAAAATAAGCCTGGAGATACTTCTGACCGTCCGGGTCATCCCAGAAGTAAATGGGCATGGAGGGAAAAGGAGCGGTGCATACCAGTTCTCCCTGCTTGTTGATTACCGGTTGTCCGGATTCATCAAAGGAAAAAACCTTCATGGCCAGGCCCCGGCACTGTAATTCCCCGGCATAAACAGGTCCCATGGGATTCCCCAGGGCAAAACAGCCGTTGATATCCGTACCACCGCAAATGGAGGCCAGCTGAAGATCATCCTTGATTTCACGGTAGACATAGTCAAAACCCTCGACGGACAGGGGAGAACCTGTAGAGAGCAGGGCTTTGAGCGAAGCCAGGTCATATTCCCGACCGGGTTTCAGTCCTGTATTCTGCAGGGCAGCAAGGTAGCCGGCACTGGTCCCAAAAACCGAAATCTTTTCCTGTTCGGCTAATTCCCAGAGAGTACCGGGATGGGGATGGAAGGGATTGCCATCAAACAGTACCAGGGTGGCCCCGGCAGCCAGCGAACTGACCAGCCAGTTCCACATCATCCAACCGCAGGTAGTAAAATAGAATATTGTATCTTCCCGCTTCAGGTCGGTGTGAAGAACCAGTTCCTTCAGGTGATGGATCAGGATTCCCCCGGCACTCTGGACCATGCACTTGGGCAGACCGGTGGTGCCGGACGAATACATGATGTACAGGGGATGGTCAAAGGGAAGCTGGGCAAACTCGATGGTCGGGTCGGGTTGAGAAGCTACGAAATCCCGGTAATGGACTGCATTGGGCAGGTGATCGATACTGGGATTTTCATCGATATAGGGGACCACCACCACTTTTTTCAGGCTGGGGAGTGATTTCAGTATTTCGGATATCCGATTCAGGCTGTCTATTTTCCGGCCTTTGAACCAATAACCGTCAGCGGTAAATAGCAAGCTGGGCTGGATCTGGCCGAACCGGTCCAGTACCCCCTTGATCCCGAAATCCGGGGAGCAGGATGACCAGGTTGCCCCCAGGCTCACCGCCCCAAGCATGGCCACAATGGTCTGGGGCAGGTTGGGCATGAATCCCACCACTCGGTCACCGGGCTGTATGCCCATTGATTTCATGGACCGGGCCACTCCGGCCACCTCAGCGTATAGCTGGGCATAGGTCATCTTCAGGCAATCCTGATTTTCACCCTTGAAAATCAGGGCTACCTGCTGGTCCCGGAACTGCAGGAGATTCTCGGCAAAATTCAACCGGGCACCGGAAAACCATTGGGCCCTGGGCATTTTATCCAGGCTGTCGATCACCCGGTCATAGGGTTGGCTGGCCTTGATCTGCAGAAAATCCCACAGACAAGCCCAGAAATCGGGGATATGGTCAATAGACCACTGATAGAGGTCTGCATAGTCGCTGAAATTCCGGTTGAATTTTTGGTTGATAACCTTCATGAACCGGAACATATTGGAATTTTCGATCCGGATTCGGTCTGGACTCCAGAGTAACCTGGATTTGGGTGAATCGGAGGGTTTGTTTTTGGTCATGTGAACCGGTATGGACTTGATCAGGAATTCTTGAATTCGGGAGGTCTCTTTTCCAGAAAGGCCCGGACCCCCTCTTTTTGATCAGCGGTTGAAAACAGGGTGGCAAACAGGTTGGCCTCCAGGGTGCAGCCCTCCTCAAATCCGAGGTTGAGCCCGTGATTGATCGCTTCGATGGTGGTTTTTACCGCAATCGGGCCATTGGCTAAAATTTCTCTCTGCATCTGAATGGATACCTCCATCAGCTGTTCCAGCGGGACCACCTGGTTAACCAGTCCGATCTCCAGTGCTTCCTGGGCGGTGATCATGTTTCCCCTCATGATGAGTTCCAGGGCCTTGCCTTTTCCCACCAGCCGGGCCAACCGCTGGGTACCGCCGTATCCGGGAATGATACCCAGTTTAACTTCCGGCTGTCCCATCCGGGCGCTGGAGGCGGCAATTCGGATATGACAGGCCATGGCCAGTTCCAGCCCGCCTCCCAGGGCCAGCCCGTTCAGGGCGGCAATTACCGGTTTGGGCAGGTGTTCGATCCGGTTCAGGGTATCCTGGCCTTTGAGTGACATTTGCTTGGCCTCCATGGGTCCGTATTCGGGAAACTAGGATATGTCCGCCCCGGCCACAAAAGACTTTTCTCCGGCTCCCCTGAAAATAACCGCCTGGATTTTCGGGTCGGTCTTCAGGGTTTGGATGATTTCATCTAACTGTTCAATGACTTCCCCGTTCAGGGCATTCAATTTATCGGGACGGTTAATCGTAATGATACCGATCCCCTCATGGTTTTCCATCATGACGACCGTATTATCCATTTGTTTGCTCCTTATATCGGATTCCCAAATTCAATGGGTTTATGAATGGCACCCAATATGGCGGGAGATGACCAGCCGCTGTATTTCAGAGGTTCCTTCGCCGATGGTGAGCAGTTTCTGGTCACGGTAAAAACGTTCCACAGCGTATTCTTTCATGAGTCCGTAGCCACCGTGCAGCTGGACAGCATGATCCACCACCCGGCCCATTACTTCAGAGCAATAGAGTTTGGACATGGCGGCAATTTTTGAAAAGGGTAATCCCGCGTTTTTCATCCGGCAGGCCTTGTAGAGCAGGGCCCGGGCAGTCTCGATTTCAGTGGCCATGTCGGCCAGTTTGAAGGCATTGACCTGGAAGGTGGAGATCGGAACCCCGAACTGGTGCCGTTCCTTGGAATATTTCATGGCCAGCTCGTAAGCGCCCTGGGAACCTCCCAATCCCATGGCGGCAATGGCCAGGCGGCCATTGTCCAGGGTTTCCATCATCTGGTGAAATCCTTCTCCGCGTTTTCCAAGCAGATTTTCTTCCGGGACCTGGCAGTCATCAAAATACAGTTCCCCGGTATCCGAACTTCGCCACATCAATTTCTTTTTCATGGTCTTGGTTTCAAAACCCGGGGTTCCATTGGGAACCAGGATTGAGGAGAGCTCGTCTTTGCCGTCGGTCCGCTTACCGGTCTTGGCCAAAACCATGCAAACCGATGAAATTGGAGAACTGGAATTGGTGATAAAGATCTTGCTGCCGTTGATGATCCACTGCTGGTTTTCCAGTTTGGCCGTGGTCTTGGTGGCGCTGGCATCGGATCCGGCCTCGGGTTCGGTTAGACCGAAAGAGGCCAATTTTTCACCCCGGCAGAGTTCCGGAAGCCATTTTTCCTTCTGCTTCTGGTTGCCGAAATAATAGAGGGGGCCGATGCCCAGTGAGTTGCCGGCAGCCACGGTGGCTGCCTGGGAACCATCGATTCTGGCTACCTCTTCAACGGCAATAATATAGGAGAGGTAATCCAATCCCGAGCCTCCGTATTCCGGGTTCACAAAGATCCCGAATAGACCGATGTCTCCCATTTTCTTGGTCAATTCAACCGAAAACTGTTCGTGTTCATCGAGTTCTTCGGCAACCGGGGCGATCTCGCCCTCGGCAAAATCTCGAATTGACGCACGTATCATTTTTTGTTCTTCGCTTAGTTCAAAATCTTCCACGATTACCCCCGGTTTAAATTTGGCCTGAATTTGGTGCGGCCGCTTTTGAGAAAATTGGATGGCTATTAAAAGCTGAAGCCATCAGGTAGCTGATCCGCTTGGGTGCCCTCTACCACCCAGGAGAGATCGGTGATGGTATAACTGGGGTCGATCTTTTTGAAAATGGGAATGACCCGGGTTCCGATTTTGGGCTCACCGACCGACAGGTAGCTCATCAATATGGTGGATACCCCTTCGAATTCGATATTGATGAATTTAATTGGTTTGTCAAGTGTATTGAAAGCGCCTGACCGTTCGCAGGTCATGAAGGTGTGAATATAGCCCCTGTTCTTGGCTGTCTCGGTCATATCCAGCTCGGTGCAGCGTGCCAGACAATCAGGGCAGTATATGCGGTAAGGCTGGTATATGGTACCCTTGTATTCACAGCCCGGATTGTCGCAGCGGGTTCCCAGGAGCTTGCCCTGGCTTAACCCCTCGAAAAACGGGGCTTCTCCGCCGTAGCTGTGCAGGTAGATCATGTGCCGGGGTTTGGTGATTCCCAACAGGTGGCCGTTATCATTGACATTTCGAATGGGGGAGGGGCTATGGCTGAAATGAAAATTTCCTTTAATTTTGTATCTCCAATTTTTTACCTTGGCATTTCCATATAGACTCATGGTTATCTCCTTATTAAAATGATGAATCCTGCTTCAACAGGTGATCGGGATCCATCAGGATGGTGCAGGTGACATGGGATCCCACCCCGGCATGGCTGATGGCCAGGCCCCGTTTGGCTCCATTGACCTGCAGGTTGGTCCAGTCAGCAGGTTTTTCCCGCCGGAAGGCTTTCCAGCGATTTTCATCTCCGTGGATTTTCTCCCAGATTCCCCAGATGTGGTTGGCGATTTCGAAAGTCTGCATGATTCCGGTGGCACCAACGGCGTGCATGCAGCCGATCAGGCCTCCGGATAGGTTGGAGGGGAGTTTTCCCGGCTGACCGGTTTTGGGATTGGTGTGATAACAATCACCGGATTCCACATAAGTCCTGCCCTGACCGTAGGGCCGGATTCCGATATCTTCATAGGTCTGAATATCGCTGATGGTAAAGGCATCGTGAAGTTCAATCACATCGAGGTCTTCGCAGGGATCGTTCACACCGGCCATGCGATAGCCGTAGTAAGCACACATCCGGGCTCCCAGGAAAGCCGAGAATCCGGGATAACGTCCGGCACCCGGGAAGCGGTTCTCCAGATCTTCATACAAGTCCGGGGTTTCGTTGGGAAGCAGGGGGATGTCCATGGGCCGCCGGTCTGCCGGTCGCAGGGTATGAGAACCGGCCGTTACCCAGATACGCAGCGGTTTGATATCGGAATTTCTGGCAATTTCCATGGCGGTCTTTTCATCGGCGATAATCGCGCAGGCCGCCCCGACACTCATCAGGCAGCAGTCCAGAGCTCGCAGGGGATAGGCCACCACCGGTGAATTGAGAACATCTTCGACAGTGATTTTCATGGGGGACTGGGCAAAGGGGTTCATGCGGGCATAGCCGTGGTGCTTCACTGAAATTTCAGCTAAGGTCTTGCGGAAAGAGTCCTCTTCCTTGCCGAATACCTGCCAGTAGCGCTGGGCCATGACTGCATAGTATCCGGTGTAAATATGTCCCAACGGGGATTCCCAGTCTTTATCAGCAGCACAGGAAATGAGAAAATTGCCTTCATCAGTGGGAACTTCATCCATGCGTTCCCAACCCATGGCCAGCACGCAATCCGAGTAACCGGAGGCCACGGTTTTGGCGGCTTCCCACAGGGTAGAACCACCGGTGGCCCCGCCGGTCTTGATCCCTACATTGCCTAAGGGATCCAGACCCAGCCGGTCATGTATGACTGCTTCTCCTAGCAGTTGATCACCGAAATGATCGGCAAAATGTCCGTAATAACAGGAATGGATATAACCCTTTAATTCGGCCGGGGTCAGGTTGACCAGCTCGGCCGCCATGGTCAGGGCATCCACACAGAGCTCTTCGGTCTTTCTCTCTGGAATGGCCCGGTCGAATTTGGATTGACCGGCAGTAACCAGGTATACCGGTCTCATAAATTGCGGTGTCTTCAACTGATTCTCTGTAAATCTGATCATATGGTTTACCTCACTTATTTTAGATAATAACTAGATGTTAATGGCGAGAATGAAGATTGGTTATCATTAGTTTATATATTAAAGAAATTTTAATTTTTTGTCAATATGATAAAAATCCAAGTTAAATAAAAAATAAATCATGTAAAAAAAGATGCAATTTCTTATTTTTGATTATTTTTTTATTTTAGTATTCTTTGTATTGTAATACCTAATTCGTCAATTTTGTAAGGTTTTACCACACTTCCCTGGAATCCGTATTTTTTATAATTGGCAATGATGGGATCATTGGAATAACCGCTGGATACAATCGCTCTCGCCCGGGGATCCAATTTTAATAATTTTTTAATCGCTTCCTTTCCCCCCATTCCTCCTGGAATTGTTAGGTCCATTATAACAACATCAAATGGTTTACCTGATTCAAGGGCCTTTTTATACAACTCCATTGTTTCTTCTCCATTGGTAGCATACTCAACTTTACAGCCCAGGTGATCTAACATCATTCCGGTCACATCCCTGACCATCTCTTCATCATCCATGATCAGTATCTTTACTTTTTTTACAAATTTGGTAATTCGGGGTTTTTCCTTTTCTTTAATTTTTTTTCTGACTGCCGGAAGATAGATTAGGAGAGTTGTTCCCTTTCCCATTTTAGATTTGGCTTCAATAAAGCCATTGTGTTTTTTTATAATTGAATAGCCGGTTGCTAAACCAAGACCACGTCCTTTTTGTTTGGTTGTAAAATACGGATCAAATATTTTCTTTAAATGATCTTCAGGAATGCCTATCCCTTTATCAATAATAGAAATTTTAACATAATCACCTTTTGGGATTTTTAATTCAGGAGATTTTTTGGCTGATATATTTTCGGCTGTAATATGAACAATACCCCCTCCGGGCATTGCTTGATCGGCATTGATGATCAGGTTATTGATGACCTGGTTCATCTGATCAATATCCACATCTACATGCCAGAGATTTTGTGGAAAGTCAAATGCACATTTAACAGTGGATCCTCGTAGGGCAAAGGAAGCTGCATCCTTGATTAAATCATTTATAGGAGTTACTTTTTTTATTGGTTCACCACCTTTGGCAAACGTCAGTAATTGTTGGGTTAGGTTTTTGGTCTCTTCGGCAGCTTTTTCCATCTTATCCAGACTCTGCTTTAAACTGTCTTTATTATCAATTTTCAGTTTTGCCAGGCTTATATTTCCCATGATTCCGGTTAAGAGGTTGTTGAAATCATGGGCTATTCCTCCGGCCAATGCGCCCAGTGATTCCAATCGTTGTGTTCTCTGAAGCTCCTTTTCAAC
>DAOVIP010000511.1 GCA_030671465.1 Candidatus Aminicenantota bacterium
ATGGGATTGACCGAGATCAATCATGAAATAATCCCCGTCTTTCTGAGGTGGGCTCTGCCACCAGGTGAGAATCTTTCCGTCCAGGGCCAGATGGGCGGCAGCGGTATTGGTATTGGTATGTACTGTCCATCCCTGATGGGATAACGGTTGGAAAGGTGGGTCAGCGGTTTCTTTTTTTGAAACCGGGTATCCACCGGTTATTTCATACAGCCAGGCCTCTCCGTATTTGTTCAGGAAGCGAATCCGGTCTTGAAGTTGAGATAATTGAAACATCAGAGTATCGAACCGGTCCGGTCGCATTAAATTGGAGTGGAAGATAACATATTTGACTCCGAGGGTGTTCAGGTCCGTGATCAATTCTTTGATCGGAAGATATTTCCACTTCTGCCGAATCTCATAGTAAAGTGGCGGAAAATATGAACTGCGTCCGTTAACCATTTTTTTGATGATAGATTGAATAATACATCCTCAGTGATTCAATTCGGGTCCTTTTAAATAATTTTTCCGGGATGGGGAATTCGATAATGGCCTCATTTTCAGCTATCTTTTTGATGTGTTGATAAACCGGGGGGATTTCACTTTTACCGGGAAGGTTGAACATGGGGATGGGGATGGATGCATACTCCAATAGGATCCCTGACCATACCAGCCCCAAGGCCAGGAATTTTTTTTGGTTTTTTAATCCGGCCAAAAGGTGATGGAGTCCCTGGGCTGCCAGTACAGCCAGGGCGAACATCACCATGATGTGAAACCGCTGGGCCACCCGGACACCGTTGAATCCGGGAACATATCGATGCAAAAAGTAATAAGGCCCCTTCATGCCGAAGCCAAACAGGAAGGAACTGATCAGGATAACGGTGTAGATCAGACGCTGGTCTTTCAGTAAATCGGAATTTCTGAGCGGTTTTTTCCAAATCACCCACAGTCCGATCATGGCCAGGATTAAAGCCAGTATGCCGGGAAACAGGGCCCCCTCGATTTTTTGCCAGGGCTTGGTGAGTTGACCGTACAGCCGGTTGTCCGAACTCGTGGCAAGATACTGGCTCAGGGTGGCTCCGGTTGCCCCTGCTCTTGAAAAACCGATATCCTGTTGCACCCGGATATATTGATAGACAAAGGGTCCCAGGACTATAACGCTGATCAGCAGAAAAAGGCCCATCTTCATCCAGTAGCGGCCCTCCCGGTATTTTTTGTGGGTCAGGGTATGGATGAGAATGTAGAGCCCGCAG
>DAOVIP010000008.1 GCA_030671465.1 Candidatus Aminicenantota bacterium
TAGATATACTATCAAAAAAAGAAAAAATTATCTCCGGATCTGATAATTAGGCATATTTTAAAGCTCTATTTTTTTAAGGAAAAAAAGGCAAAATTCTTGACAAAACCTGAGAAACTTATATAATATCCTATTGAAATCAACTGAGAGAAATTAATAATATGAGTTTAAAAGGCTCTTTAGAATCAATTAATCTTGCTGATATCATGCAGCTGGTATCCAACTCCAAGCAGAGCGGACGGTTTGTCCTCACCAATGAGACCGGTAAGGCCGGACATATTTATATCCATAATGGTGAGATTGTTCATTCCGAGATCGATAATTTTGTCGGAGAGGATGCGGTTTTTACTCTGATTTCCTGGGGCAAAGGGGAATTTGTTTTCGAGGACGGTGAATTCAACGTTAACACCACCATTACCCGCTCGGTTACATCGCTGCTGATGGAAGCAGCCCGTCGGATAGATGAATGGAAGTTGTTGCGAAAAAAAATCGGCTCAATCGATTCCATACCGACCTTCAATGACATTGACCGGGCCGAACGGAGAAAAATCTCACTGTCAACCCTGGAATGGCTGGTCATTTCAAAAATCGATGGCGTAAAGAGTATTGACGAAATTTCCAATGAAACCGGCATCAATATTTACGATACATCGAGAATCATCTTTGGGATGATTGCCTCAAACCTTTTAACTCTGAAATCATAAGAAGTTAATCTTATTTGTTGTTTGATCCCATTCATAATGTTACAATGAAGAATGAAAAATAGTGTTTTAATTTTGGATTTCGGTTCCCAATATACCAAACTGATTGCCCGGAGAATCCGGGATTTGAATGTTTATTCGGAAATAGTCCCCTTCACCATTTCCCTGAAAAAGATCAAAGCCCTGAATCCGGGGGCGCTGATTTTTTCCGGAGGTCCTTCCAGCGTTTATGAAAAAAACGCCCCAAAAATTTCCCCTGAAATTCTAAAAGCCGGCATTCCCATTCTGGGAATATGTTACGGGCTGCAACTGATCGCCTACCTGTCCGGAATGGTGATCGAACCGGCCAAAAGCAGAGAGTACGGCCTGGCCAATCTGGAAATAAACAAAAAGCAAAAATCATCTCCTTCCGACCTGCTGTTAAAATCGATCAAAAACCATTCAAAAGTATGGATGAGTCATGGAGACAAAATTTCCAAATATCCTCGGGATTTTATCGTTACGGGCAGGACCAAAAATAGTGAAGTGGCTGTCATTGAATCCAAAAAGCGAAAAATTTTCGGGGTTCAGTTTCACCCCGAAGTGGTTCACACTGCCAAAGGCAAAAAAATAATGTCCAATTTTTTATTTGGTATTGCCGGTTTAAAACCGGATTGGAGTATGGAAAATTTCATCAAATCCACTCTGATCAGAATAAAGGACGAAATCGGAGAGGACAGAGTGATTCTAGGCCTGAGCGGAGGTGTTGATTCCACTGTACTGACCTTATTAATGAAAAAAGCGGTCGGAGATCAACTTCGACCTGTTTTTATTGACACCGGCTTGCTAAGAAAAAATGAATACAACGATTTGATGTTTAAATTCAAGCATCAGTTAAACCTAAAGGTAACCGGAATCAGAGCTGCGGATATTTTTTTAAAAAATCTGGTTAATATCAGATCGCCGGAAAAAAAAAGAAAAATAATCGGCAGAACCTTCATTGATGTTTTCAGACAGGCCGAGAAAAAGATCGGAAAGGTCCAGTTTCTGGCCCAGGGAACCCTGTATCCGGATGTCATCGAATCCGTATCGGTTAACGGGCCGTCGGTGACGATAAAGAGCCACCACAATGTGGGAGGATTGCCCGCCAAGATGAACTGGAAACTGATTGAGCCCCTCAAGGAACTATTTAAAGATGAGGTTCGGAAGGTCGGGATAGAATTGGGCCTGGACAGGGAATTTATCAATCGTCATCCCTTCCCCGGACCCGGACTGGCAGTTCGAATCATCGGAAAGATCACCCGGGACAAAATTAAGAAACTGCAGGAAGCAGATGCCATATTGATTGAAGAGCTATTGAATTTCAAGATCTATGATTTTATCTGGCAGGCATTCATCGTCTTGCTGCCGGTCAGGACAGTGGGAGTCATGGGCGATATCCGCACCTATGAGAATGTGGCAGTCATCAGACTGGTCAACAGTGTGGACGGGATGACTGCCGATTGGTACCCGGCTCCCTATGATTTTTTGAAAAAAGTATCAAACCGGATCGTTAATGAGGTCAAGGGAATCAATCGGATCACCTATGACCTGACCTCAAAACCGCCCGGCACCATCGAATGGGAATAGCCAAAATTGTATTCCGGATAAAGGCCAAAAAATGAAGAGCTTTATTCATCTGCATCTTCATTCCGAATACAGCCTCCTGGATTCATCTCTAAAAATACCCCGTCTGATAGAGAAAGTGAAGGCCTTGAATATGCCGGCAGTTGGCATGACTGATCATGGCAATATTCTGGGTGCTGTAAATTTTTATAAACAGGCCCGTCAGAACAATATCAAATCCATAATCGGATCCGAACTCTACGTGGCTCCCCATTCACGATGGGACAAACCGGACAAGAACAAGAATGAAATCAACTACCATCATCTTATCGTTCTGGTCAAAAACCTGCAGGGATATAAAAATCTTTCCGAACTCATTACTATTTCCTTTATCGAGGGTTTCTACCGTAAACCCAGAATTGATAAGGAAGTCCTGAAAAAATACCATGAGGGCTTAATCATCCTGTCAGCCTGCATCCAGGGTGAAATCCCCCATTATTTATTAATGGGCAGGGAAGAAATGGCCTATGAGAGCGTCAAATGGTACCGGGAAATATTCAAGGATGATTACTACATTGAAATTCAGAATCATTTCCTGAAGGAACAGATCGAAGTGCTTCCCAAGCTGACCCAGCTATCAAAGGACACCTCTATTCCGCTGGTAGCCACCAACGATGTACACTATCTGAATCCGGAGGATTCCGAGGCCCGCGACATACTCATCTGCCTGCAAACCAACGAAGTGCTGTCCAACCATGATCGGCCCATGAAAATGGACACTTCGGAAATGTACCTAAAATCCAGCGAAAAAATGAGTGAATTGTTTTCCCAGGTTCCGGAAAGCATTGATATCACCATGGATATCGCTGCCAAATGTCATTTTGATTTTAAACTGGGGGATTACTTTTTACCCCGGTTCAAGGTTCCGCCCGAGTATCAAATCGACGATTATTTCGAACTGGTATGTGCCGATGGATTTGACAAAATTGAACCCAAACTGAACCTTAAAAAATTCAGCCTGGATATCTATAAACAGCGACTGGATTATGAAATCGAAAAAATCCGGGAAATGGGATTTCCCGGATACTTTCTCATCGTATGGGATATTGTGAAGTTTGCCAGGGAGAAAGGAATTTCCGTCGGCCCGGGCAGGGGCTCTGTGGTTGGCAGTCTGGTGGCCTATGTGATGGGAATCACCAATATTGACCCCCTGAAATATGATCTTATTTTCGAACGTTTTCTCAATCCGGAACGGATATCCATGCCGGATATCGATATCGATTTTGATCCGGAAAGAAGAGACGAAATTATAAATTATATCCGGGAAAAATACGGCAGCGAAAATGTGGCTCAAATCGTCACCTTTGGAAAAATGAAAGCCAAAATGGCCATACGGGATATCGGGCGGGTGCTGGAAATCCCCCTGAGTGATGTGGATAAGCTGGCCAAAATGATCCCGGAGGGCCCCAAGGTCAGCTTGGAAAGGGAAATCAAAACCAATACCGAACTGCAAAATGAAATCAAACGGGTACCGGAAAACAAGAAGCTATTCGATTTTGCCCTCAAACTTGAAAACACCGTCCGTCACACCTCCATGCATGCAGCCGGTGTGGTCATTGCCCCCAGAAAACTGACCGAATTTATGCCTCTTTACAAAACCAAGGATGAAATCACCACCCAGTTTGAAAAAGACGAGGTTGAAGAAATCGGCTTATTGAAAATGGACATCCTGGGTTTGAAAACCCTGACCATTATCAAAAATATCATAGACGATGTCCGGGAAATCGAAAAACATGAAATTGATATTGAAAATATCGATCTTGCAGACAAAAAAACATTCAAAATATTCAAGGATGGCGACACCGATGGAATCTTTCAATTTGAAAGTGCAGGCATGAGGGAGTATTTGAAAAAATCAAAGCCCGATAAAATCGAAGATTTGATCGTACTGAATGCACTTTATCGGCCCGGCCCACTGGGTTCAGGGATGGCAGATCAATATGTAAATCGAAAATTGGGAAAAGAAAAGGTGTCTTTTATTTTTCCGGAATTGGAAGAAATACTGAAAGACACCTACGGGATCATCGTGTTTCAGGAACAGGTGATGCAGATATCGGTAAAAATTGCTGGGTTTTCCATGAGTAAGGCCGATGAATTGAGAAAAGTAATGGGGAAAAAATTGACCCATAAATTACCCGGACTCGAAAAGGAATTCATGGCCGGGGCCATCAAAAAGAGTTTTAACCGCAAAAAACTGGAACAACTGTTCTCCCAGTTGAGAACCTTTGCCGAGTACGGATTCAACAAATCTCATTCCACTGCTTACGCCTTCCTGGCCTATCAAACCGCCTTCCTGAAAGCCCACTACCCGGTATACTTCATGTCAGCCCATCTAACCTCTGAATCGGAAAAAACCTCAACCTCATCCAAAATCATTCAGTATATCTCGGATTGCAAAAAAATGAGTATAACCATTCAACCTCCTGACATCAACCGGAGCCATGAAATTTTTAGAGTGGAATCGGTATCCTCGATCCGGTTCGGATTGAAAGGCTTAAAGAATGTTGGCGATGCAGCCATCAAGAGTATTATAAAGGCCCGTGAGGAAAACGGGGAATTCAGGGACTATTCAGATTTTATCACCCGCATTGACCTTACCAAAGTCAACAAGGCGGTCATTGAAAGTCTGATTAAATCCGGGGCCATGGATAACTTTAAAATCAAGCGCAGGGCCCTTTATGAAAATGTCGAAGAGATCATCAAACAGGCCGGAATCATTGAGAAAAATAAAAACCAGAACCAGATGTCCCTGTTTTCAAAAGAAGAGGCCAGTACCGGTATTGTGATCCCGCCGGAAAGCCTCAGCCAGCCCGAGTGGAGTGAAAACCTTATCATTCAGGGAGAGAAAGAAATCACCGGCATCTATATCAGCCACAATCCGCTGGAAAAGTATAAAAAGGAAATCCGCAAAGTATCCAATACCACCATTTCCCGGATTGATACCAAAGAATTCAAAGGAGAGCTAGTCAAACTGGGCGGGATGATCACTCAGTATAAGCAAAAAAAATCAAAAAAGGGCGAGTTCTACGCAGAGCTGTATTTCGAGGATCTGACCGGAAGAATCAAGATTCTGACCTTCAAGGACAAGTGGGAAAACCTAAAAAAGGACATTAAACTCGACCACCCGTATTTCCTGGAGGGCCGGCTACCCTTACGGGATGACAAAGAAACCAATATTTATCTGGAAAATATCGAGGAACTGGAACTTTTTTTAAGAAAGAAAGCCAGAAAAATTATTATCAAAATAAACTACCAGCAACTTACCAAATCATTCAATGAAAAATTAAACAACCTGATTGATAAAAACCGGGATGCAATTCCCTATCTCATCGTCATTAACCGTTCGGATGGATATCGGACCATAGTCAGCTCCAGCGTAGACCAGGGATTAAAACCTACCCTGACCATGAAAAAAGAGTTGGAGAGCCTGATCGGTGAAAATAGCGTGGAAATAATTTATTAAACATCCGATGGAATGATCTCTCCGGCAAATATAATAGGATCACTCGGCACTGATCAAACTGGCCACCGGTTTCAGGGAATCGATATGCTCGAATAATATTTTTATGGCCGAGGTCAATGGTACGGCCAGTATCATGCCAATGACGCCCCATATCCAGCCCCAGAAAATCAAAGAAATCAAGATAACAATGGGGGAGAGATTTAATTTTTTTCCGGCAATTGAGGGTTCAATCACATTGCCAACAATCATCTGGGTTAAAATCAAGGCCAGGCCAACTATCAGCACCCGGACTGAAAATCCATGGTTTATCAACCCGATCAGAATAGGAAATATAGTGGCAATCACGGATCCGAAATTGGGAATGAAATTGAGAATAAAAATAAGAAAAGCCGAAAATATAACAAAGTCAAAACCACCAAAATAAAGAATAAAACCACTCACTACAGCTGTCAACACACTGACCGAGGTTTTGATTAACAGATATTGTTGAACCTGATCTTCGATTGAATTCAAGACAAATATGATCTTATCACCCTCGGATTCACTGAAGGCCTTATTGACCCGGTTGACCATTGACTGTCTGCCTGCCAGCATGAACATTAAAAATATCACCACCAGCACCAGGTTACCCAGAAATGAAGCGAAACTGCCAAAAGTAGATGAAACCACAGAAGTGATGGTGTTGATGGATTGGCTCCAGTCCATATTATTGATATAACTATTCACATCACTGATGGGAACTTTGATGAGTTCGGACAGATTTTCAATTAGCATTCCGATTTTGTCACTATAGGCCGGAAATTTTTTTATAAATGATGAGGCCATGGCATAAACCAGAACACCCAGGAAATAAAAAACAATGAAGATAAAAACCAGTAAAAAAAACAGAATCACAATTTTTTTCAGCTTCAAAGGTAGTATTTTGGATAATATCCTGGAGAATAGTAATTTTTTTACCACACCGTTAAATAAAAAATACAGCAACAGGGCCATGAAGAGGGGTAAAAAAACTGTTTTTAGTTGCTTTAAAATGAGAACAAAAATAACAGTAGCTATAAAACCGGTAAAGAGTTTGATATGAAAAAGGTCTCTGTTTTCACTAAGCATAGGCTGCGACTTCATTCCTGATTTCAACAACCCGGCGTTTCTTGAATAAAATCAGGTTGATTTCCACCTCATAACGGTAATAAAATTCGATGGTACCTTTTTTATGGTTTAGATTCACACTCACGGTTTCTTCATCCATTTCATCAAAGATAACCTGGTTTTTTTTTAAAATCTTGATGATGGCCTCAACTCCCATTTCAGAGGTAAAATGACTGCCCCGGGTAGCCCCCAGCATCTCAATGACTTCCTTTTCTATCTGTTTGTCTGAAAAACTCGAGCCGATCAGTTTAATAGCCACAAAACCGCCATAACCAATCAACAAAATGGCAATAAAACTAAGAAAAGTTACTTTCCCACTCTGACTCATTTTAAACCTCCCAAAAAGGAATTTTTAAACATTTATTTTTTTTTCCGCTATCATTACCCGGTTCTTCCCCTCGTTTTTCGAACGATACAGGGCAATATCGACACTTCTGATAAAACTCTCCGCATCGGAAATTTCGGGACCGTACTGGGTAACACCCGCACTAATGGTTGATTTAATGGAGTGACCCTGAAAATCCAATTTCATTTTCTCAATTTTTTGCCTGATTCTTTCAGCCAATTTGCAGGCCCCATCGATCATGGTCTCAGGCAGAAGTAGCAGGAACTCCTCCCCCCCAAACCGGCTGGCCGTATCCTGTTCCCTGAGACTGCGGGAAATGGTAAGGGCAATTTTTTTCAGATATTCATCACCGGCCAGATGCCCGTATGAATCATTGATGGCTTTGAAATCATCGATATCCAGCATCACGATACTGAACAGACGCTGGTTGCGTCTGACTATTTTAATCTGGGTTTCCAATTCATTCAAAATGAACCTTTTGTTATACATTCCAGTCAGAGAATCCGTTGAGGCAAAGGTAAACAGTTTGGCATGGTATCTTTCCTCAACCTCATCATTATAACTGAAACGCAGAACAGTTTCACCAATCTCAATTTTATCACCGGATTTGAGAATGTTCTGTTTGATCAATATTCCATTCACATAGGTACCATTGGTGGAATCAAGGTCTTTGATGATGACTTGTTCCAGGACATTAGAAAAAATTGGATTGATTTCACTATGGACTTTACTGATCTTGGAATCATCCAGGATTATATCATTGTCTTTATCCCTTCCTATCAAAATCCTGTCCTGATTTAAAGTAAAAACTTTTCCAAAATCGGTTTCATTCCCAGACATGACCGTGAAAATAAGATTGAATTGATGCTCGGAAGTATCCTCGTCAATTGTGCTCCTTACTTTGAGTGGATCGACCACTGTTTTCTCAAAAGGGTCAAAGTTATCATTATTATCCATTTACCTTATCCTAACTCTTTCCTGTCAAACATTCAATACTTCACTTGAATATCAGCCGTTCTCATCCAAAATCCGTTTGACTGTGATTCCAATCTCAGCAGGTGTATCCACAACCTGAATTCCATTTTCCTTGAGAATTCGGATTTTCTCAGAAGCAGTGCCTTTGCCTCCAGAAATTATAGCCCCTGCATGGCCCATTCTTCTTCCGGGAGGTGCTGTCTGACCGGAGATAAAGGAAATAACCGGCTTATCCACATATTTCTTTATATAAACGGCTGCTTCTTCTTCTGCAGATCCCCCGATTTCACCAATCATGACAATGGCCTCCGTTTCTTTATCCTGGTTAAACAATTCAATGATATCAACGAAATTTGAGCCAATGATAGGATCACCACCGATACCGACTGCAGTCGACTGTCCCATACCCAGGTTTGAAATCTGGTGAACCGCTTCATAGGTCAGGGTTCCGGATCTGGAAACCACACCGATTCGACCTTTCTGATGGATTTTCCCGGGCATGATACCCACTTTGGCTTCTCCTGGAGTAATGATACCCGGACAATTCGGTCCGATCATGCGCGACTCGGTTGTTTTCAAAAAATGTTTAACCTTAACCATATCCAGGGTCGGGATTCCCTCGGTGATGCAGATAATGACCTTTATGCCCGCACTGGCAGCTTCCAATATGGCATCGGCTGCAAAAGCGGCCGGTACAAATATGACCGACACATTGGCACTCCAATTTGTTACTGCTGCTTCGACTGTATTGAAAACCGGACGCTCAAGATGGCGGGTACCTCCTTTTCCCGGAGTCACACCGGCCACCACATTGGTACCGTACTCAATCATATGAGTAGCATGAAAAGTGCCTTCCCGTCCGGTAAAGCCCTGAACCACCACTCTGGAATTCTTGTCTACAAGTATTGACAAATCATGCTCCTTTGGATAAATTAACTGCTTTCTGAGCAGCTTCCGGTAAGCTCATCTCAAGCACAAAATCGAT
This sequence comes from Candidatus Aminicenantota bacterium, assembly GCA_030671465.1. GTDB lineage: Bacteria > Acidobacteriota > Aminicenantia > UBA2199 > UBA2199 > CAZOWT01. The sequence goes on from DAOVIP010000008.1 coordinate 9,258, forward strand.
TCCTGACTCCCGGATAATTTTTCGCCCTTCTTCTTCATTGGTCCCCACCAAGCGTATGACAATGGGCACATTGACTTCCATTACCTTAATGGCATTCACAATGCCTCTGGCCACCAGGTCGGTCCGGACAATGCCCCCGAAAATATTCACAAAAACTGTTTTGACATTTTTATCATCCAGTAAAATCTTAAATGCCTCTTTGACCCGGTCTTCGGATGTTCCCCCTCCGACATCTAAAAAATTGGCCGGTTCACCTCCATAATATTTGATAATATCCATGGTGGCCATGGCCAAACCGGCCCCATTGACCATACACCCAATATTGCCGTCCAGCCGGATGTAATTCAAATCATACTTGGACGCCTCAACTTCCAGAGGCTCTTCCTCATCCAAATCCCTCATTTCAAGAATATGGGAATGCTTGAAAAGCGCATTGTCATCAAAATTTATCTTGCCGTCCAGAGCAACAACCTCATCCTTATCGGTTATGATCAAGGGATTGATTTCCACCAGTGAGGCATCCGTTTCCATGAAAAGTTTGTACAGATTCTTTATCAGACCGGAGAAATTCTTCTGCTGTTCTTTGGTCAAACCCAGGTAATACACCAATTTTCGAAAGTGAAATCCCGAAAAACCGGTTACCGGATGGACATGTATCTTGGCAATCAATTCCGGATTTTTGGCTGCAACCTTTTCGATTTCCATTCCACCCTCGGTCGAGGCTATAATGACCGGCATCTCTCTTTCCCGGTCCACGATAATGGCCAGATACAATTCTTTTTTAATTTCCAGCGCCTGTTCAATCAGTACCTTCCGGACCTGTTTGCCCAAGGGACCGGTTTGTTTGCTCACCAGTTTCATCCCGATGATTTCCCTGGCTGCCTTACCCGCCTCTTCAAGATTATGCAGGAGCCTGACACCTCCGGCTTTCCCACGACCCCCGGCATGAACCTGGGCCTTGATCACACAGGGGAAACCCATTGACTCCGCATTTACAATGGCCTTATCTACGTCTTCAGCCACTGCCCCTTGGGGAACCGGAACTTTAAAATCCCTGAAAATCTGCTTGGCCTGATATTCATGAACCTTCATCGCTTCTCCTTTTTCATGACATGCCTATTTTTAATGAATTACAGCTCTTTTTGGTACACTTTAGAATTACCGAATTCATCAACAATTTTTATAAAAATATTTTTCCTCTTATTTACCGGCTTCAACCGAAACATATAGTTTTCCAGCTTGGAATCATTGATCATATCATCCGGAATGACCGGATACCACAATTTGCCATCATAGGAATACAAAACCTCAGAGATCAACGAGGTCAGATCCATGACCTTGAACTTTATTTGATTGCCACTCCGAACCAATTCGGACAAGCGGGGAGCCGTAGAATCAATGAGGAAACTCTTGGAAATTTTTGAGGCAGATATTGAAGTGGAAGGGGGATTGTCCAAGGAATCATCCACATTGACCTTCATGACATACAATCCGTCCTCAAACAATTCCATATCCAGCTTCAGGGTGTTCTCCCCGAAATCCATTTTAATGGGAATCCAGTTCCGGTCCGAAGTTTTTTTAAGGTAAACAGAGTACTTCAGCTCATCATTATTGGGATCCTGGGCCATCCACTTAACCTGAAGATATTTTCCCGGTTTGCTTGTGTTTTTTTTCTGGTTCAGCCGGGATTTTTTATGGTTTGATTTTTTAATTTCAATGGTTTTCATCCGGGGTTTCAGGTTGGTCTGCAGATAATATACCCGGTAGTCATTTAAATAGGGCGTGCCCCCTATATTGGATGAATTGAGCATCACCTTGATTTGAAAATAGCGGTATCCGGTAATATTGATACTGGAGTTCTGGCCATCGGCAAAAGGAGGTGACCAATCGGTCCAGGTATTATCGGCAATGTTAGAATTACCGGCCCGTACAAACAAGGTCACCTTCATGCTCGGTGAGGTGTCCGAATCCCAGTACACCCTACCCAATTTTGATTGAACTTCCAGGTCATAGATTTCGGACAAGAAAGAGCCCTTATTGATCACATTCTCGCCCAAATTGGCAATAGCCGCGGTGTTATTGCTGATAATGGTAAACCCCTTGTTGTTCCTGATGATTTTATATACCTGAGCGGATTCACTCTCATAGACCAGTGAAAAACCGCCATCCTTTTTTACCCGGTAGATACGGCCCGAGTTCCCGGTGCCAACCAGGACGCTGTTGCCATTCGGGTCATAACAGATGGTATAGATATAATCATCCAGGGATGACCAGATCGGTTCCACCGTGCCATTGGGTTGCAAACAATATAGAATACTCTTTTCCTTTATATATTTTTTCATCTCCTCCGGGTCTTTTGAGAAAATGGGTTCCATATCAATCGTTTCAGGGTGTTTTTTTCTAACAATCCCACGGGTAGCAGAAAAATAAATATTACCCTCTTTGTCCTCACATATTCCCCGTATCTCTTCCAGAGGAGAATCATAGAGGACCTTCACCTTGCGGTTTTCAATCTTGTATAACACCCCCCGGTCTCCACTTCCGGCCAGAATGGAATTGTCACGGGTAATATAAAGACTGATCAGGTGGGAATCCTCGGTTTCACAAATTTTGCTGACTTCACCGCTGATCTTTAGCCGATACAGTCCACCACTGTTTCCCACGGCACAGATGATATCCCCGTTGCGGTCCTCTTTGATTTCCCAGATAAATTTGTTATCGGGATCAAATACCACTTTCACCTTTTTTTTCTTATCGATATGATAAACTTTTCCATTGGGAGATGAACCCACGTATATTTCATTATTCCGGTTTATCAACAATGCATAAAAGTCGAGTTGCTCGCTCTCAAAAATTTTTTCAACTGCCTGGGTTTGGGAATTCACCCGATACAGAATCGATTGATGACCGGTTCCGATATACAGGTCACCATTTCTGGAAATATCCGCTGAAAGGTAATATTCCCTCTCAGGCCCCTTAATAGTCTTGATTTGCGGGCCCAGAAACAGACGTCCCTGACTGTCAATACTGGTTCCCTTGAGCTCTCCCTTCTCAAAATTCTTATAATACCGGGCCTCAACTTTTTTTACCTGAACCGCATTTAGTGATATGAACAGTGAGAGAAAAATCAGCAGAATGATATTTTTTTTTGACATATTACCTCTCTTTAATCTTTAATTTAAACAGTTTTTGCCCGTTTACTACAGCCGGCACTTCCATCTGGTATTCGGTCAGGGTTGAAAACCGCATTTCAGACTGGTCCATTGAAGTCGAATTGAACCGGAACACATTGCGCATGGTCATGGGCAGGTTGGAATATTCGTAACCTTTAATGAACAAGCCCTGTACCGGGGTCATGATCTTGAAATAAATCCTGTTGTTTTTGCGCAAATTATTGATGGCCCGGATCAGAGAATTGAGCTTTTGGGGGAAATAACTGACCTTGATATTTTTCGAATCAAATTTCATCAATTCATCCTTATCCGCCACCAGCAGGTAGAAAACTGAACCGGGTTTGAGATTGGGAACCTTAATATTTACTTTCTCTTTGAAAGAGTTCCCCCTCTCGTTGTCCAAAAAAAGGCGAACATCCATTATTTCACCGGGAGAATAGACAAACTTATCGATGATGACATTTTCAATGCTGGCTCGCCTGATGTTCTCCGAACCACTTATTTCAAAATCCATTTTCTGGATTTTTATGGTCTTTTCCCGGTTATTCATCAGGAAAAAGTTGATGGCCAGAACCAGGTTTGAAAACTCTTCAAAGGCATTGGTTCCGCTGAAGATATCATTAATGGTAATATTTTGCTCATTTTCTATAAAAATTTTCCCCTTGACCTCCATCGAATAAAAGCCATACTGCTGGTATTCAGACTGAAAAATATTGACCAGAGAGATATGAGAGAGTGCCGGGGTCAGCAGCGGATGATTCACCATCTGCACTGCAAATTTTCGGTTTCTGTTTTTTAAAAACACTTTCAGGGGGATCATGTATGGGGTTCGACCCAGCTCGGCCTGGACCGAGGAAAAACGGTCCTGAACCACAGCACCTACCATTTGCCTGGATCCGGTCAGCCGGAAAGAACTCTGGTATGAAGGCACTATGGATATCACTTCGCCCTTATACAGGGGAAAATCAACCAAACCAAGGTTAAAAAAAGGATGGCCAAACAAATAAATCTTGTTGCCATCAACATGGGTCACGGTCCCGGAAGCCTTGTATTCGTAATCACCGGTCAGCAGGGGAATGGTCGCTGCATCGGCAGGAGCTATTTTGAAAAAATCCGGATTCAGGGTGTCCTTTTTCAACTGGGCGGACAATTTCAAACTGCCTGCCGGAGAAAAAACCGGATTCAGAAAATTCAGGGTGGATGGATTCAATCCCCGTTGGTCGGATATCAATTTAATGGGAGAAATCTCCCGGATGGTCCCGAAATTGGAGCGTCTGA
>DAOVIP010000221.1 GCA_030671465.1 Candidatus Aminicenantota bacterium
GATCCATAGAATGGTTAACGGCCGTGTGAGAATGATGTCTCCCTTAAAAGAGAATAATAAAACCAGAGTGAACAGGAGGGCCACAATGGAAACCGGGGTAAGCAGGTGGAGGAATTTCTCTTTGAACCATTGTTCTCCCTTTGCTTTTATAATGAGTTTTCTTGAAAAGAACCCGGCAATCAAGGGTAAGGCGACGTAAATACTGATTGAAAGTAACAAGGCCTGCCAGGGAATAGGCAACCGACCGACACCAAGCAAAAATCCTCCCAACGGGCCGTATAAAACCAGCATGGTTAACGAGTTAATTGCCACCATAACCAGGGTAAGCGCATCGTTTCCCTTTGCAAGATATCCCCAGACCAGAACCATGGCTGTACAGGGGGCAATTCCCAGGAGGATACAGCCAGCCAGGTAACTTCGCCAGAGGGGAATTTCAAGCATTTTCAATCCTTCGTGAAGTACGACCTTTCCTGCCCCATGAATGCTTCCAATATCCCAGTCAGCACCGGGCGGAAGTTTAACCAGGTCAATGGCATCCACACCTATGAAGGTTTTAAAAAGAAAACCCAGGAAAAAGATGGCAATAAAATACATGGTGAAGGGCTTTACCACCCAGTTGGCAAAAAGTGTTAACCCAACCGGCTTGGGGGTTTTGGCGGATTTAACGACATTGGTGAAGTCGATTTTTACCATGATGGGGTACATCATAAAAAACAGACAGATGGCAATAGGAATGGATACAACCGGGGATGCATTGACATATATGGAAAGACCATCCAAAAATTTTGCTGTTCCCGGAGCTAATTTCCCGATAATAATACCGGATGCAATGCACAATATTACCCAAAGTGAAAGATATTTTTCAAACACATTTAACTTTCGTTCGATTTTATCATGGTTCATGGGCATGCCTCCTGATTTAAAATAATCTTTATTTGGGCTACATTGTTATCATATAAATACCGGCAACTATAACCAGAATACCGCAAATACGTTTAACTATTAGTGTGCCTTTTGATTTCTCATTCCAGTTCACATATTTTTGTATGACTTCTGTAAAGGAACCGGCCAGGACTATCACCAGACAGTGACCCAGGCCGTAGGCTGTCAAAAGAGAAAAGCTGTGAACAAAATTGGAAGAAGATGAAAACAGGGTAATGGCCAGAACCGGTGCCATATAGGCAAAGGTGCAGGGACCCAGGGCAATCCCAAAGATTAATCCCAGTAAAAGGGCAGCCCCGATGCCTCTTTTTTTGAATTTCATTTGCTTAACACCGGGTAGATTGAATCGGATAATATCGAGCAGGATCAGGCCCACAATTAAAAAAATTACTGCCACCAGGTAATTGCCCCACTTGCCGACATCCCCCATCATGCGGCCCAGGAGTGCGGTTACCAGGCCGATCATAGCGATGGTGACCAGAATACCAAAAGAGAAGGCAAAGGAAGTCCAGAAAGCCTTTTTAAAAGATTTTACTCCCTGGTGGCTGATATATCCCACAATCAATGGGATGCCGGCCAAATGGCAGGGGCTGAGCAAAATGCTGAGAATGCCCCAGAGGAATGCACCCAGCAGGGCAATCAGAAAGGTGGATTGCACCAATTCTGTCACCCAGTTGAAGACCGATTCTATCACTATTTAACCCCTTTCAGTTTCAGGATTTTCACCAGCTCTTCCTTGGGGAAGAAACCTTCGTGCCGGAAATATTCTTTTCCGTCCTTATCCAGAAATACCTGGGTGGGGATGAGCCGTATCTTGTAAATGTTGGCATAGGGTCTTCCCTCGTCAGTCCAGACATCATGAAAAACCACCTTGACCTGTCCCTTATATTCCTTTTTTATTTCCTCCATGATGGGTTGCATTTTTTTACAGGGGATACATTTTATTGAACCCAATTCCACAAAGGTTACCTTGATATTGTCGGGCTTCTTTCTTTCTTTTTTAGCAGTATTATTCATATTCTGGTTATCATTATTCCGACAGACCCCTGGCAGGGATAGGGTAACCCAGGTCATAAAAAAAATGACTAAAAGGGGCAAAAAGAATCTGTTGCTTTCTGAAAATACCCGGAAATTCTTATTATTCTGCATTGTATCCTCCATTTTATCTGGATTTTCATGACAACATCTTTTTAATGTCATCGATTTTCGGGATTTTACCGGCGATTTTGACTTCTCCGTCTACGACGAGGGCCGGAGTAATCATAATCCCGAAATCCATAATTTTGTTGATGTCGGTGACCTTTTCCAATTTGTAGTCAATGTTCATTTCTCTGGCAACAGACTCTGCCACTTCTGCCAATTTCTGGCATTTGGGACATCCGGTCCCCAGGATTTTTATCTCTTTCATTGTCATCCTCCAAACCTTAGAATAAATATCCATAAGTCAGACCCGAAATGGTGGCCATGATGACCACCAGGCTGACAAATATCAATGTTCTTTTTGTTCCCAGTACTCCGCGTATCACCAGCATGTTGGGAAGGCTTAAAGCAGGGCCGGCTAACAACAGGGCCAGTGCCGGTCCTTTTCCCATTCCCGCACCGATCAAACCCTCGAGAATCGGGACTTCGGTCAGGGTGGCAAAATACATGAATGCCCCCACAATAGAGGCAAAAAAGTTGGCAAACAGTGAATTACCACCGACCAAATCATGGATCCACCCGGAAGGGATCAATCCTTCATGTCCGGGCCGGCCCAGCAGAATACCGGCCGCCAGCACACCCAAAAGCAAAAGCGGCATAATCTGTTTGGCAAATCCCCAGGAAGAAATGGTCCAATCCTTCAACTCATCCTTTTGAAACCAGCGGATTAACATGATTATGAGTATTATGAGCAAGGCTCCGGTGATCCACCACTTGTTTTGAAAAATCAAAGTCCAAAGTCCGGTATCGCTGGAAGCTGGTTTTCCCCAGTTGGCAAATACCAGTATGCCCACCATGGCGATAAAATAAAGGGTGTTTTTCCACAACGGGCGTTCATCAGCGGGCCCGGTCAATTGAAACCCTGGAGTTGCAGGCAGTTCTTTCTCTTCTTTTAGAAATATCAGATGCATAAACAATCCAATAACAATGCTAAATACCACCGCTCCTACGGCCCTGGCCAATCCCAGCTGCCAGCCTAACACCCGGGCGGTGAGGATAATGGCCAGGACATTGATGGCGGGTCCCGAGTAAAGAAAGGCGGTGGCGGGCCCAAGTCCGGCGCCTCTTTTGTAAATTCCCGAGAACAGGGGCAAGACCGTGCAGGAACAAACTGCTAATATCGTGCCGGAAACCGATGCGACTCCGTAAGATAGAAACTTGTTGGCATCCGGCCCCAGGTACTTGATCACCGATTCCTGACTGAGGAAAACGGAAATAGCCCCGGCAATAAAGAAGGCGGGTACCAGGCACAACAGCACATGTTCCCGGGCATACCATTGTACCAGGGCCAGGGCCTCGAAAAGAGGACCTCCGAATGGAATAATACTCAAAGGAAAAAAGTAGAAGATCAAAAATACAACAGCTAACAAAAAAAAGATTTTCCATTCTTTCATTGTTTTCCTTCTTAACTAATTCTGTATATTTCCATATAACGATTTATCAGCATAAAATTTTTTATTTTTTACAGAGGACCTGCCGATCAGCCCGGAGGGCCAACTGTCGTTCTTTCTCTAGGTTTTTATCCTGGTTACCTGCTTGTTCAATAATTTTCAGAAGCTCTTTTTTAATCTTTTCATCCGGGGAAAGGCGGTACTCAACCCATAATCCGTCTTTTGCATCTTCAATCAGTCCGGCTTCTTTTAATACTCTTAAATGGCCTGAAACAGTGGACTGGGATAATGAAAGCACATCGGTAATTTCGCAAACACACATGGGACTGTCCCTCAGCATGTTGAGGATTCTCAACCTGTTTTTATCTCCGAGCGCCTTGAATATCTTTTCCATTTGCTTTAGCATATCGTTACCTGCCGATATGGCCATTGTATTCGATTGCTTTGGAACTGTCAAGTAGTTAATTATAAAAAAACGGGGATAAATATTCCGTTATATTGATTTACTCAGAATCAGTCAAGATTCAAGAACTGATCCCAACCGTTGCAAGTCAAGATCTTTTTTTTCTCAACAAATTTCTGTTTTAAAAAAAATATAGAATTGGTATAATTATGACTAAAGGAGAAAAAATGCCAGA
>DAOVIP010000368.1 GCA_030671465.1 Candidatus Aminicenantota bacterium
AAGAACCAGAATAAAAATAAAAAAGCTTTTTTTCATGACCTCTCCAGATTATTGATTAATACCATGATCAACAGAGAAAAGGGCAGGGAAAAGAGGAGCAACATGTTATTGGAATAGGAAAGAAATGGCAACGGCTGGCTCATGATGGGCAGCAGACCGACCACATACAGGGCCGGAAAGATAAACTGGGCGCAAAAAATAACCGTCAGGAATTCGATTACATAAACCTCCCATCGAAAAGGTCCATCCCTGAACCGGGTGACCAGCCGGTGGATCAAAAAAACCAGCATTACCAGGGTGGCAAAAAGGAATGCAATACCGGCCAGGCCGAAAACACCGATATACAGGCTGAAGCTCAAGTCCTGTTCGATAAGGGGGACATGAACGGCCTGCTCCATAACCTGGGTCGGATTACCCAGCAAACCGGCTCCCTTCATCAGCCACAGCGAGTTAACGAACTGATAAGATAGGGTATAGTCCTGCCAGGGATTCAGCCAGGAGTCGATGCGGTCTCCCAGAACCCGGGGGACGGATATATTGGAATGCCAAACCGCTCCCAGGACTGAAAACAGTGCCAATATCAGCAGGGCGGAAAAGATGAACTTGCTGATCAGCTTGAAGGTTCTGGCATATTTTCCCATCCATATCCTCAGCAACATTACCCCCATCATCAATAACAGGGCCAGAGTAAAAATCAAATTGTAAGGCCTGGTTTTGAACGGAAAAGTATATTCTCCGATAGAAGCGATTGAAATGGCCAGAGTTGATACAATTATCAGAAGCAATATGATCTTAAACAAGAAGGATTTTTTAATCTTGATGATGTGATAAAGAAACACAAAGGAAAAGACCAGCAGAGGGGAAAAATCCTTCAAAAACACAATTAACAACAAAAAGGGTACCAGCACCAGTCCGTATATCCATAGGACTCCCAGGTGCATGCCCCGGTCGATCCGGCTCACCCAATCGGCAAAGTAGATGGTCAACAATATCTTTCCGATTTCAATGGGAAGAAAGAAAAAGCCAGCCACCGAAACCCCAAGCTCTCCACCCAGAAATACCTGAAGTACAATGAAAAAAAGAGAGAGCAGAAGCAACAGGTCGGAGACAGTTATGTAATTCCAGCCCTGATGGTAGAGTACTTTTCCCAGGCTGAAAAACAGTCTTTGATTTTCGCTTTTATTCAGGTCTGAAATGACTTTTTCATTGATATTTCTCAACCCCAGGGGTTGATGATAGAGATTTTGAATTTCATAGACTAAATCCTTACGGAGCTTGATAAAAAAAATGAAAACAAAATATCCGACTGCCAATATTAAAAAAAACCTTGAGTAAAGACCGGACAGCATAAGCAATAATCCCACAACCAGCGGGATTTGAAATTTGGTCTGTTTCAGAATCCGGGAAAGCAGTACCCAAATCTTGTTGTATTTACTGAAAATCAGCAGGATAAAAAAAGCCAAGACAAACCAGAAAAGCCCCTTGGTTCTGTATTTTTCGAAGTTCTTTAAAAAATAATTGTTGTAAAGGGCCAGGCTGCCGAACATGATATAACCCAGACTGAGCATGAAATAGACAAAATTGAATATGAAAAAATTTGATCCCCTGACCAGATTCAGATTGAAGATTTTAAACTTTTCCCCGGTTACGCCGAATAAATTGATAAACCAGAACAACCAGAATGCACCAGTTAAGAGCAGCAGCCCATTGGAGAATAATGTATAATGTTCCTTTTCGGTCCTTGACATTACCACCGCATTTCCAGCTTGGTTGGCAACGGTGAACCGGTCCTTTCCGACAATGGACTGCGGTGAAATGAATTCAAATTGATGGGGATATTTCAGGTGAATATAACTTTTTCCCGGGATCACTTCATTCAGATTGCTGATAATGCCGCTGAATTGATCAGCGACCCGGATTCTTTCCGGATTCAGGGGAGACAGAACAATTTCCTTTTTATTGACTTTTAATTTATACGGTGTATATCCCAGTATGATTTGGTGTTCCCGGTCATAACTCAGGGTCTTTTGAATTTCCGATAAAAAAAAGCTATTGCTCCGGGTGGAAAATCGCATGGAGAAGTTGTCCTGGCCGCCGGCCGGAATGATGGTGAAATCACCCTGCATATTGATGAGTCTGGGAAGGAAAAAAATAATGACAAATGAAATCAGAATTAAAACCGAACCCATTTTCCATTTGGTTTTGCGTCTGATTTGGGTGATCAGAATCAGGGGGAGAAAGCCCAGAATAACCAGGATCTGTTTTGCAGTTGAAATATATCCGGACAGGAAGGGAAGTGATCCAATCAGCAGCAGGAACACTGCCCCATTGAAATGATTTCTCAGATAAAGATAAATAGCCACAGATAACAGCGATATGGTCAGGAAAACAATAAAATAATAAATATTCAACCCCAAAAGAGAATTCTTTGACTCATAGGCCAGGATGGCAATGGCCCGGGATTCCCGGGACGGGAGTATCAGGGTATTGAATCCTACGGTTATTTTGTCAACCGGGCCGTAACGGATATACACGTTTTTGTTCAGAAAAGTGGATATGGTAATGATTTTTCCGAGTGAATCCCGGTTGGTGGTTATGCGGAATTTGATAGACCTTCCCATGGGATACTGATGGTTCAGGCCCAACACTTCGATGCTATCCTTTCCTTGGATCTCAATTTTATCCCCGGGCCGAACC
>DAOVIP010000336.1 GCA_030671465.1 Candidatus Aminicenantota bacterium
AAAGGGATCGCTGTCGGGTTTGCCAAACATGCTGAATACAACAACTCCATGGCACATGGTAAATAAGCCGTAGTGAAACATAAAAAAGACAATGATGTAACCCCGGCCTCGCTGGGGATCGCTAACCCGGATTTGGGAAGATGCTCTATCGCTGCCCCGGGCCCGGGCCATCTTGATGATGTTGAAAAAACCGACCACCAGGTTTTCCGACCAGTAGAGGATCATGATGGCGGCCACATTCCAGCCTAAAAACAACACACCCACCACGGGAATTGCATTGACCAGCACCAGGGAAAGTGAAGAAAGCGTAATCATCGGCCTCACTTCTCCTCAAGCTGGGCTTTGAACTCCTGTCCACAATCGGTACAGAGGAAATCCTTTTCCCGGATGATTCCCGGTTTCTGCTTTCTCCGTTCCTTTCGGTTCAGTAACCAGGAAGAGAGGGTCACCAGGATGATGACCATGAGAGGGTAGGACATATAGGAAAGCAGCACAAACAGAATATAGAAGCCCACCAGCAGGAAGGCCGAAAGGAAGATGATCAAAAAGGTGTGGTCACGGGGCAAATTGCTGTCTTCCTCAAAAGGCAGGACCCGGGCGGATCGGCAGTAAGGACATTGAAGTTTTGGGGTATTCATCTGGGTTTTATTGTATTATACCGGTTCCGGAGTCAATGTTCAAAGTTCGGAGATCGGATTTCGGGATGTAGGGGCAAACGGCGGTTTGCCCTGAAAGAGATGATTGTTACAGCCAATTTGAGGATTGATACAAATACTCGGGCGAATTGCCATTCGCCCCTACGGTTTCCCATCTTCTCATCGACCCATTTACCCATTATCAAAAAGGTGAGAGTGTGAGAGAGTCACCAGCCACGAGACACTACCCCCGATCCCCGAAATCCGACCTCCGATCTTCATACTTGATTTTTAATTTGAAGTTTTCTACAATGTTGGATAATGAAAATTCCGGCAGTGGTGTCACTTCTCCTGCTCTCCCTCTCCCTGTTTTCCCAAAACAGCGGCAAAACCCTCAAGGCGGTCCGGGTCGATGAAAAAACCATCCGGGTGGATGGAAAACTGGATGAAAAGGAATGGAAGCTGGCCCCGGTGGCCGGACAGTTCATCCAGTTTGAGCCCCGGCTGGGGGAACCGGCTGAATTTGATACCCGGTTCCGGGTATTGGTCGATGATCATTACCTGTACGTGGGCGTTTCCTGTTTTGATCCGGAGCCGGATAAAATCGTCTCCCGGGTGACCAAGCGCGAAGGCCCCCTGGATACCGATGACTCCATTGGCATCGGCCTGGACACCTTTGGCGACCGTCGCACCGCCTATGTTTTTTTCACCAATATCCTGGGCACCCAGCTGGATGGCCGTCTGAGTGATAACGGCCGCACCTGGGATACCACCTGGGACGGGGAGTGGAAGTCGGCGGGCAGCCGTACCGATTTCGGCTGGACCGCTGAACTGGCCATTCCTTTCACCAGCTTGAAATTCAATCCCGGCAATGACCGAACCTGGGGCTTCGGCCTGGTCCGGTTTGTCCCCCGCAGCCTGGGAGTCGATACCTGGACCGGTCCGGTTGAAGATTTCAAACGGGTGAGCCAGTTCGGAACCCTGACCGGTCTCAACCTGAAAACCTCCAGAAAAAAATACCAGATTATCCCCCATGTAATCGCCAAATTCGAAAAGGACCAAAAGGCCCAAGTAGACCTCGGCCTGGATCTCCGCTATGCCTTTTCCCAGACCGTATCGGCCAACCTGACCGTGAACCCGGATTTTGCCATTATCGAGGCCGATGAAGAGGTCATCAACCTCACCCGCTTCGAGACTTATTTACCGGAGAAGCGCAACTTTTTTTTAGAAGGCTCGGAAATCTACAGTCAGCGGATCCGGCTCTTCTACTCGCGCCGCATCGAAGACATCTACGGAGGCCTGAAGGTCTACGGAAAATTAGGCAAATACCAGGTCTCCTTCCTGACCGCCCAGAGCAAGCCCGGCAGTGATCTCGATGATCTGTCGGCTAATTTCACCGTATTCCGCCTGCGCCGGGATATCTTCAAATCCTCTAATATCGGTTTCTTAGTAGCCAACAAGCATGCCGATGGCCTGAGCCGGGGTAGTATGGGACTGGATGTGGTGCATTTCTTCTCGGAAAAGGTCAATTTTACCGGACAGTTTTGCCTGAGCTATGGTGAGGAAAATCATCAGAACCTGGCCTTTTTTCTGCGGCCCAGCTACGACACTTCCACCTTTCACATCCACCTCCGCTACACCCAGCTCGGTGAAAATTTTGCCGACAATGCCAACTCGGTGGGCTACATCAAGGATGATGACCGCCGTGAACTGGACTCCAACCTGACCAAGACCTGGTGGATCAAAAAACACGGGATCGAACGGCTTGAATACAGCTCCAACTACAACATTTACTGGAGCATTCAGGGCGAGCTGCGCAGCTGGGAGATCTTTCAGGAAATCGAGCTGGACCTCAGCAATAAGTTCTCCCTGGAAGTCAACTATATCAATGACTACAAATTGTATGAAAAGGAATTTCACAACCACCGCACCATTTTTGAATTGGGCTACAACACCCGGGAGTGGCAGTCGGCCTTTGTAAGCTATGCCTTTGGCCGCAATTTTGATTCCGACCTGCAGTTGTTCGGCGGGGGAGTTCATCTCAAACTACTCAAATCTCTGTCCCTGGAGTATAGCCTGAACCGGCTGGTCCTGGACCCGGACCCGGACCTGGAGACCAAGTGGGTCCACATCCTCCGGCTCACCAACTACTTTACCCCGGATCTGTACCTGAAATTTTTCTACCAGAGCAATTCGGCCATCAGCAAACAGAACATCCAGCTGGTATTTGTCTACCGCTACCAGCCTCCCTTCGGCACCGTCCAGCTGGCCTACCAGAAGGGAACAGCTGCCATCGGAGAAGAATCCGACCAGGGCCATACCTTATTTGTAAAGGT
>DAOVIP010000298.1 GCA_030671465.1 Candidatus Aminicenantota bacterium
CCGATCTTCCAATCATATTCAAGATAAATGGTACCCGCCTCCCAGTAGGAAGCCTCGAGTTCCAAAAAGGCTTCGGTTGTTTTCTGGATCCCATGCAGCTGGGTCTTTGATTCTCCTCTCTCCATCTGGATAGCATGTATCATCTCGTGTCCAATGGCTTGAACCAGAAAAGCAGGGGACATTAAAAATAAGTTACGATGAATCCTGAGGAATGGCTTTGCCCCCCTGGATGTTGGCTCTTCAATCTTGGCCCAAAAGGATCGCTCTCCGCTTTCGAAAACAATATGAAAATCAGTTGATTTAAAGGGTTGATAAAACTGGTTTATGATTGTCGAGGCCACAGTCAACAACGAAGAATCCACGGGATAGCCTTCTCGGGTAATATGCCCCCTGAAGATATGAAACATGTACATCTGTTTAAAGACTTTATCATTCAAGACATTACACTTCATTCTTGGAGATAATATGCAGCCACAGGACGAGCGTCTCAGCCCACCTCCCCTGCAATTCCTCATACATCCACCGGGTGTCCAATATCTCTGATAGGGAGGGCCCTTACAATTACAAATGATGTCACCATCATTGTTATTAGAGCTCTGACCCATAACAGTATTTATTTGGATATTGAACAGAATGAAAAAAAATCCGACGACTACTAAAATAACGATTAATACCTTAGCAAAGTCTTTGATTTTTAAAACGTTCATATTAATCTCACCTTCTGGTATATAATAAAGAGAATAGCAAGGAAAATCAATCAGTTTATTCCTGATCTGTTTTTATCGAGTTGTATTTCTTCATGATGGCCAGAACCTTGTCGATGGGAACGGCTTTGCAGATATGACCGCCATATCCCCTGGTGGTGGTGGCCCTAAAAAGCGAGTTATATATGGCTTCTTCGGTGGCTTCCTCCACTGCCCTGAAAAAAGTTGTCATAGTGTCATTATCAATCAGATCAGGCACTTCCACAGTTCGGGTTTCGGTCTGGTGGGGAATACGGTAAGCCGTGGAAAAGACAATGGCATAATCTCCGGAACCATTGGACATGACCGACCGGGTTCTGCCCATACCAATGAAGGCCCGCTTAGCCAAGCGCTTCAAATTCCGGCTGCTCAATGGGGCATCGGTGGCAATCACAATCATGCAGGAACCGTCATGATCCGGTTTTTTCCCGGCTTTGGATTTTTCCTGATCCAATTCCCGGCCAACCGGTACGCCATTGATTCTCAGGCTCCATCCAAAATTGGATTGAACCAGCACACCTATGGTATACTGTTTTCCGTTTATTTCCGGAGTGATCCGGGAAGAGGTTCCGATTCCGCCTTTGAAGCCAAAGGCGCTGGTTCCGGTTCCAGCACCCACACTTCCCTCATCCACCGGACCGGTGGCAGCTGCCCGCAGGGCAGCCCACACATCGGCTTCCGAAACCCGCATGGCCCTGATGTTATTCAAAAAACCGTCGTTGGTCTCTCCCACCACCGCATTCACAGACCTGACCGATTCATTACCATTTTGCCTCAAGGTATAGCGTACCAGGGCAGTCATACAGGTTCCCACACTCAGGGTATTGGTCAGGGCAATCGGGGTTTCGATATTTCCCAGTTCCTCGACCTGGGTATAGCCGGCCAATTTGCCATAGGCATTAAAAAAATAGATGGCTGCCGGCACCTTTTCCTGATAAATGTTTCCGGAATGGGGTAGAATCACCGTGACCCCGGTCCGGATATCTTTCCCGGTTCTAAGGGTTTGATGGCCCACAGACACACCGGCCACATCGGTTATGGCATTGAGGGGACCGGTAACCATAATACCGACTTCAATCCCAATATCTCTGGCCCGAACACGATCTGAGCTTTGATTGATTGAGGAGACAGGATACCCGAGTATGATCATCAAAATAACCGTTATTGCAATTGATCTTAACACCATATCCTCCTTTTAAAGAAAGTCAAATATCATTTCATTTGAATATCACCAAATCTATCTTATTTTTTATATCTTTTGGAAAACTCAAACTTTTTGTATCATCCACACAGCACAATTCACATCATGCTCAAGAATTTTACATTCTTTTTTCTCATTCTCAACAAAATCATAGAATAACTCAGCCTGCCGGGGAAATTGTTGGGCCAGATTATCAGCCCTTTTACTGATCCAATCGGTGTTCTGTTGATTGATAAATCTTATTTCTTCTGTGGAAAAAACCTTTTCTTTTATGATTTGGTCTCCATAAGAGGTTAACTGGTCAACAGTATCTTTGTAAGAACCACAATACCTGTATCCTGGAAAATCAATTCTTTCAGAATTCTTTAAAAAACCATCATCAATAATAATCAATCCTCCTTCATTCACAGTCAGCCGGAGCTTACCGATACTCTGGTCCAGTGAACCCAGAACACTACCAATAGCTGTGTATATAACCATATTGTATTCTGTTTCAGACAGAACCGCCTCTCTTATATCTGCAAGACAAAACTGACATAAGGTTGAAACATTAAATTCTTTGGCTTTTTTTTCTGCCTCTTTTAAAAAGGGTTCGAAAAAATCAATGCCTTTAACTTGAAAATCGAATTTTTTGGCCAGACTGATTGAGACAGCACCTTTACCACATCCCATATCCAATACCCGGATTAAATCAGGTGGAAGATCAAAATCATGAATCCACTGGAGGATTAGTTCCGGAGAACTCCCTAACTCCCATAAATCAGTAAGCAGTTCAGGAATGAAGGGTACCAATTCCGGAACCACATTGAAATATTCTGCTATTTTGTTTTCTTGAATCACTTTTTCTTAATTTTAATTAAAATATTATCAAGCATATCTTTATGAACCGTAAAGGTCAGCATTTTCAGTTTGATAAAATCGCCTCTGAAAAAGTAATACCCCTGATGCTTGCCCCATCTTGAGGAACGCCCTGAATCTTTTATTAAAAACCAGTCATGACCCCTATATCGTTTGTATCCGATCAGGTGCACGCCATGATCATCCTGGGTGCTACCATTGGCTATTCGGTATTCTCTTGAATCCTGATTTATATATTTCCCGGGAATATCAAAAGTGGGAATAAAAGCAATATCCCGGGTTCCCAACTTGCCAGGTTCTGACACATCCCCGCCGATAATCATTGAATAGCCGGATTGTATGGTTTTCTTAATGATCTGATAGAACAACTCCAGGGGTAGGTTGAGATAATCCTGGCTATGCCACCAGTTATCCGGGAC
>DAOVIP010000501.1 GCA_030671465.1 Candidatus Aminicenantota bacterium
AATGAACATAGAAAAACGGAATAATCACGACATGTCCCCAATATACGTCCTTCAACTGGTCTGGTAGCAATTAAGGCTCTCTTATCAGTATTATTGATCAAATCAAGCTGTTTGGTAACGAAACGTAAATTGGCTTCTTCTTTTTGTTTGCCCGGCAGGATGGCAATGACCAATCCCTGGGCTGATTTTGCCGCTTTGGCCGAGGCTTCCATCACACCCTTCATGCCTCCGTTGATGAGAATATAACCGTTCCTGGCAATTAGGTCTCCCATTTTAGTAGCATTTTTCAGGGATCGTGAATCAGGGAGGTTGCCCCCGATGATACCGATCCGCTTTGTTGTTGAAAGGGTTTTGAGATCTACAGACATCCGGGCCCGGGGGGATCCTAAATTGCTTTTTCCACCTTGCCGTCTCTGATGCAGCTGGTACAGACTCTCATCCGTTTTGTTTCACCGTTTATGTTCACTTTTATTCTCTGTAAATTGGGAAGCCATCTTCTTTTGGTCGATTTATGAGAATGGCTGACATTATGGCCGGTAATGGGCTTTTTTCCGCAGATTTCACATACTTTTGCCACTTTCAATTCCTCCTTTGACGGTAAACCATATTGTACTAAATTTCACCCTGAAAATCAACAGCGAGTAATGATCATCATAAGCGTATGGATTCACTGCAGTTTTTATTGATCACTTTTTTGAACTGAAAGTGATCCCTCCTGTTTAAGGAAATTTTTTCACGGTAATCAACTATAATATCAGCAATCTGGTTTGGTTTGAGTAATTCCAGGGTTTTTAAAAATATTTTATTTTTTTTCTTCCAGGTCCGATTTAAATGTCGGGCATAAATGTTGACCAAAACCCCGATAAAATTACCGAGAAATAATTTTTTTAATTTCTGCAGTACTGAATAGAATTTCTTGTGGCAGTATATCTGGGCATATTGAAGTTCTGCCAGACTTAAATTTTTGGGTTTGAAAACCACATGATGTGCATCGTAAAGACTCCAGTCGTTAAATTGAATACGGTTTTGACGGACCATGTCCCGGAAAAATTCGGATCCCGGAAATGGGGTTAATATCAGAAACTGTACCGAGGTGAGGTTGGATTGGCGGGCGAACTTGACTGTTTTTTTGATGGTCTCCCAGTTGTCCTCATCAAACCCCAGAACAAACATGCCGTGTATGTGTATATGATGTTGCTGGAGTATCTGGATAGCCCGGCTGATATCCTCCACCTTCTGGTTTTTTTTCATGGCTTTGAGACTGAGGGGATTGATCGATTCGAATCCGATATAAAGGGTGTGGCATCCTGCCTTTTTCATCAGTTTGACCAGTTCCGGGTCTTTGGTGATGTCAGCCCTAACCTGGGCAGACCATCTGAATTTGAATTTTTCCGTGATCATGGCCTGTAATAAAATCCGGGTATGTTTGGG
>DAOVIP010000072.1 GCA_030671465.1 Candidatus Aminicenantota bacterium
ACCATACTTAATTATTGAAGGGGATCAATATACGGGAAATGTCATCGAATGATGAACCTGGAACGTTGAATCTTGAACATAGAACTCAACTGCGCCTGGAGGGACTCGAACCCCCAGCCTTTTGATTCGTAGTCAAACGCTCTATCCATTGAGCTACAGGCGCAATCCCCGATATTGTAGGGTATACAAGGATTTATGTCAAATATATCCCCGAAAGGATCAAAAAGGTAGGGGCCCCCCATTTAACGGGGGGCCTGTTTTTTTGGTGGGAGATATGTGTTTATATTAAGGGGGGAGAGATGGAAAGGCATTTTATTATCTTCAAATAGTATTTTAAAAAAAAAAAAAACAAATGTCAATATTTTTAAACAAAAAAAATCATTAATTCCAGTTTTAACCCGGGATTCAGTCAGCTACCCGAAAATCCCTACCCATTTCCTTCCGGAATAAATTTATAAACAAAGGCCAAAATTTTCAGCTTTTAACGCTCCAGATCCCAGGTTTCATTTCGAATAATCCCGTTGCACTCCCAGTCCCAGAGCCCGGACATGTGATTGTTGTCGGCCAGAGTACCGGTACAGCTCAATCCCTCGTTGATAGCACAAACATTATACTCCAGATTAAAATCAACCTGGTTACCGCTAACCGTATAGTCGCCGCGACCAAAACCCGGCACCCAGTCAAAGAGCCCTTCGGTTTCACCGGCTGCGATTCCCCCGCTAAAAGTCACCTCAAAATAAGTGCTGCTTCCCTGCCAGTAAAAGACTCCGGTCCACATTCCCCGGATATCGATCTGCTCGGCGGCAACAACCAGGGTATGGCTGGCATTCATATTAATGGTGCCAGTGGCACCCATGGCCACCCCATCCAGAACCACGGTCAGGTTCCGGTAACCGGGTTGTAGGGAATAACTGTAAACCACTATATCGTTTTCGGCATGATTGTAGGTGCCGGCTGCTGGTACCCCGGTGATCCCCTCACTCACGGTTACGGTCAAGGTATATTGGCCAGCCTCTTCCGAAGTGGTGCACCCCGGATAAAGCATTACCCAGGCAAAAACCATCAAGATCAAAATGCGTTTTAACATTTTCCCTCCTTAAATTATATTTATATTATAATCAGAAAAATATCAAATTCAATACTTATTTAAACCTATTTGACCGGATTCGTTTTTTTTATTTTTCACATTTGATATAATGTAGGAATCATGGCCACCCGAAAAGGTGAGACAGACAATGGGTTCGCTTCCAAACTAGTATACCAGAATACCATCGATGCGATCGATTCACTCATCCACATGGTCGACACCGAATTGAAAATCACCCTGGTCAATCAAAAATTCTATCAATGGAACCGACAGCTGGGCCTGGAGTACAAAAACGTTATCGGAAAAGACCTGTTTGACATTTTTTCCTTTTTATCCAAAAAAGTCCGCCAGGAATACCAGCAGGTTCTGAAAACCGGGGAAGCCATGGTCACCGAAGAGGTGACTGAAATCAACAACCAAAAAATCAGAACCGAAACTAAAAAAATCCCCATTATTGAAGCAGACCGGATCAGCGGTATTGTTACCCTGGTCACTGACATCACCTCTCAGAAAGCATATGAGGGAGAGCTAAGCTCAAGAGAAGATAAATTCCGACTGCTTTTTGAACAGTCCAATGATGCCCTTTTTCTGTTGAACCCGGATGGGATCATCATCGATTGCAACCAGAAGACATCAGACCTGCTGGGATTCCCTAAAAATAAAATCATCGGCAAGAATTACAAAATTTTTGTGGTAGATAAGTACCACGAGGATTCCGAGGAAAAATTCCTGCAGCTCAAAAAAGGCCTGAAGCCCCTTTCATACGAAAAAGAATTTGTCGGCCAAGGAGGAAAAATCATTCCGGTGGAGATCAATCCCACTTCGGTTCTGGACAGAAACAAGAAGTTGAAATGGATATATTCGGTGGTGAGGGATATAACCGAAAAAAAGAGAAACGAGCAATTGCAGCGTTCCATCTTTGAAATATCGGAAAAAACCTTCACCTCCAAGGATCTCAACCAGCTATACCAGGCCATCCACCAAATCCTGGGCCAGCACATCAATGTTAAAAATTTCTATATATCACTCTATGATCCCAAGCAGGAATTGTTGAGCTTTCCCTATTTCGTGGATGAGCATGATTCCACCCCGGCTCCCAAAAAACCGGGAAAGGGATTAACCGAATATGTGTTGAGAACCGAGGAACCCTTATTACTGACCCAGGAGTTATCCCGGGAACTGGAAAAAAAGAATCAAATCGAATTGATCGGAACCGATTGCCTGTCCTGGTTGGGGATTCCTTTGAAGACCTCAACGGGAAAGATCTTCGGGGTACTGGTGGTGCAGAGTTATGACAAAAACGTTGTCTATACCCAGAGGGAAAAAGATATTTTGATGTTTGTCTCCCAGCAGATTGCCACAGCCATTGAACGAAAAAAAACAGAAAAGACCCTGAGAGAAACGGAAATTCAATTTCATCATCTGCAGAAAATCGAATCGATCGGTACCCTGGTGGGGGCCATTGCCCACGATTACAATAATGTACTGACATCAATCCTGGGCAATGCCCAGTTATTGGAATACATGATCCCCCAGGAGAATATTGACTTAAAGAAATATAGTACCGCTATCATCAAGGCATCGGAGAATGCTGCCGGCCTGGTTCAGCAGCTGTTGGCTTTCACCCGGGAAGAGGACCAGTTTCTGGAAATCATCAATCTAAATAAAATCATCAATGATTGGCTGGAGCTGCTGGTCCAGATTGTCGGAGATCAGGTTAGCATCAACCTGGATCTGACCCCGGATATTTTCAGTATCCATGGGAATCCGGAAAAAATCCGCCAGGTGATCATGAACCTGGTTATCAATTCTCGGGATGCCATGCCTCAGGGAGGGACTCTTTCGATCGAAACCAGTAACATTGAAGTGAAAATCAGCAAATATATTAAAAACATCCATATCAAAGCCGGATCGTATATCAAACTGGTCATCAAAGATAACGGAATCGGAATTGATGAAAAATTCATCGATGATATATTCAAACCCTTCTACTCCATGAAATTGCAAGGAAAGGGTACCGGGTTGGGATTATCAATCGTTAAAAGAATCATCGATGAAATGAATGCCCATATTATGGTCGACAGCAAAACCAGGCAGGGAACCACCGTATCCATCTATTTCCCCAGTTATGAGGCCCAAGGTAAAAAACCCCCCATAAAAAAGGGTATGCCTGTCATCCAGGGACTGGGAGAGGTCATTTTACTGGTCGAGGATGACGATGAAGTCCGGCAGATGTTTAAAAACCTTCTGGAAGGTCACCTGGGCTATCTGGCCCTCACCGCCACCAACGGCAGAGAAGCCCTGGAAATCCTGGACAAAAACAGGGTGTCACTGGTGATCACCGACCTGAAAATGCCGGATATGGATGGCATTACCCTCTTGAAACAGATAAAGAAAAATCACCCCTATTTAAAGAAAAAAGTCATCGCCATCACCGCCTTTTCAGAAAACCAGGAATCCTATTTAACCGAACTGGGATTTTCCGAAGTCATAAAAAAGCCGATCAAAGTCGAAGGCTTTTCGGCCACGATTTCCAAGATTCTGGGATCCCAATAGTTCACGGGTTTTCATTCAACCCGTCCAGGTAACGACGTATCGCCTCCACCAGCTCGGGACTGTGATTGCGGGCATTGGTCTCCATATCCAGATAAGTGGCTCCGGGAAGCATCGAGACCATTCGCCGGATATTTTCGGGTTCATGCAGCTTATCCCTGGAAGCGCCCACCACCAGGGTGGGAAACCGAACCGCCTCCAGTTTATCCCAAACCTGATAATTCCATAAGGCCATAGCCGTTTTTTTAGACTTCCGGGGGTCCGCATTATCCAGAGTACGGCAGTACTTTTGATATTGGGTCGGGTCTGCCTGAACATCCAGCCGAAAGGTCCTCAGGTACCATTTGATCATGGGCCGGAAAATCACAAACAACGGGGCATAAAACAGTCTGACCAGGATTTTCCAGAAAAACGGTATCCGGAATACGGCATTGGGATTGATCATAATCAGGGCTTGGGGTGACACGGTGAAAAAACTACAACAATCGAATACAGCCGTGGCACCCAGCGAGCTGGCCACGATCACATACTGCTGATCCTTAAGCCCGAGTCGATCCACCATCCGGACAATATCCATCCCGATATCCCTGATACCGAAACCAGCTTTTCCCTTCACCCGGGAACTCATTTTTTCCCGGGTTTCAATATAGTATACGGTAAAATCCCTGGTCATCTCCCGCAGCACCTTTCTCCAGCCATCAATTAACGACATCCACCCGGCTACAAAAACCACAGCTATCGCTCTTTTTTTTCCTGCAGGCCTGAAAGCGATAACCCGAAGCTTGGTTTCCGAGTCCAGGGCAATCTTCTCCTCGAAGATCCGGGTTCCCGGTGCACAGTATTGGGTCAAATCTTCCATTATCTCAAGATGCTATATTTTAGAAAAAATTACAATTCTTTTCAACTATTTTGATTCTTCCGGATGTTTTTAAACAAGCACTCCATTGTGGCTTGACAACCTTTTTTAAAAAGGGTAATATGAAAAGTAACCCAATCAAAACCATTCATATTTTTCCCAATATGAATTAAGGAGTCTCATGGAAATAATAAAAACAATATTGCCTCCGGAAAATTTGAAACCTCTCTTCAAAGATGCCTCACAACTGCTTTTCGGCCAGCAGTTTACCGATTATATGTTTACCCTGACCTACAACCAAGAAAAGGGCTGGCACCGGCCTGAAATAAAGCCCTATGGATCACTGGTCATGGACCCTGCCGCCCTGGTTTTCCACTACAGCCAGGAAGTGTTCGAAGGACAGAAAGCCTACAAATCACCTGAGGGAGACATCCTCATGTTCAGGCCCTTGGAAAATGCCAAGAGACTGAATCGCTCCCTGGAGCGCATGTGCATGCCGACCATACCGGAAGTGGACATACTGCATTATGAGTGCGAACTGTTAAAAATAGAGAAACGCTGGATCCCCGATCAAAAAGGAACGGCACTCTATATGCGTCCCACGGTTATTGCCACCGAGGCCATACTGGGTGTCAGGCCTTCATCCGAGTTTTTATTTTTCATTATCCTGTCCCCGTCAGGCCCCTACTTTCCCGAAGGTTTCAATCCAGTGGGCCTCTGGGTCAGTCGCGAGATTTCCCGGGCAGCCGAAGGTGGGACCGGTGAGGTAAAAGCCGGGGGAAATTACGGTGGAAGCCTGGCAGCCATCAAGACAGCTATGGAAAAGGGCTACAGCCAGGTTTTGTGGCTGGATGCCAAAGAACACCGGTATGTGGAAGAGGTCGGGGCCATGAATATCTTCTTCGTAATTGAGGATAAACTGGTCACTCCACCCCTGACCGGTACTATTTTACCGGGAATTACCCGAAAATCAATTCTGGATATATCCCCGGACCTGGGCATTACCACTGAAGAGAAGATGATCACCATCGAAGAACTCTGCCAGGGAATTTCCGATGGCCGGGTGACCGAAATGTTCGGGGCCGGAACCGCAGCCGTGGTCAGCCCGATCGGAAAGCTGAACGTGGATGACCGGGAATATACCCTCAACGACAACCAGACCGGGCCCTGGTCTAATAAAATCTATCAGGAACTCACGGCCATCCAATACGGAGAAAAGCCGGATACCTATAACTGGGTTTACCGGATTACCTAGAACCTTACCTGAGCTAATATCTATTGATAGGCCTTCCAGGTATTGGCGAACTTCTGGAGTTTCTTATCGACCCGATCATAAACCGTATCCGGTTTATAGCTCCCATCATTCTTCCGGGTGCCGGGTGGAATTCCGGTGAGAATCTCAATCCCCTGATCAATGGTCTTGATCGGATATATATAAAATTGACCCTGTTTAACCGCTTCAACTACTTCACTATCCAGCATCAGATCCCTGACATTTTGCTGGGGGATAATAACCCCCTGGGTACCGCTCAGTCCTTTTGACTGGCAGACTTTAAAAAATCCCTCGATTTTTTGATTGACACCGCCAATGGGCTGAATCCCTCCCTTTTGATTGACCGAACCGGTAACCGCAATATCCTGTCTCAAGGGAAGATCAGACAGGGTTGATAAGAGCGCGTAAATCTCAGCTGAGCTGGCCGAATCCCCTTCAATCCCGGAATAGGACTGTTCAAAACACAAACTAGCGCTGACAATCAGCGGTTTGTTCTGGGCGAATTTCAGACGAAGGTAACCGGATATAATCAATACCCCTTTATTGTGAATTCTACCGCTGAGCTCGGCCTCACGCTCGATATTGATGATCCCGGATTCTCCAACCGAGGCATTGGCCGTGATCCGGGAAGGTTTACCAAAGGCATAATCACCCACATCATATACCGAGAGCCCATTGACCTGACCAACAACACTTCCCCGGGTATCAATCATGATGGAACCTTCATCTATCATTTCCTGGATTTTCTCTTCGATGAGTCTGGAGCGATTTATTTTTTCCTTTATGGCCCGTTTCACATGTTTTTCGGTGATTTTGGAATTTTTATCCTTCTGCGCCCAATAATTGGCCTCGCGCAAAATATCCGCAACCTTATTAAACTGGGTGGATAGCTTATCCTGCTTGCCGGCCAGTCGGGCTCCGAACTCCACTACCGTGGCAACCGCTTTCTTGTTCAAATCATTCAATTGCTCGGTAGCAACGATCCTCTCAACAAAATTATTGTAGTCCCTCAGGCTGTCACGGTCTATTTTCATGACCGAATCAAAATCGGCACGCAATTTGAATATTTTTTTGAAATCTTCATCCCGGGTATAGAGAAGGTGATATAAAACCGAATCCCCTACAATGACCACCTTGACATCAATATCAATGGATTCCGGTTTCATCCCTGAGATGGAAATCATATAAATGGGCGCATACACCTGTATCTCGACTTTCCGGTTTCTCAGGGTTCTTTTAAATGCCGGCCAGACACCGGGTTCAATCAGCAGGTCCAGGGCCTCGACAATCAAAAATCCTCCATCCGCCTGAAGCAGTGAACCGGCCTTTATCTTGGTGAAATCCGTTTTTGAACTCCCGAACCGATTGGGGGTCACTTCAACGGTTCCGAAGAGATTGGCATAAGAGGGCGAGGTTTCAAAAATAACCGGTGCTCTCTTGGCTCCCGAATTATCCACCAATAGGTTCACCTGGTATTCAATAAAAGGATCCTGCTGGGGTATGGAAACTCCCAGTGAAGCCTGCGCCTGATCCTCGGGAGGCTTTAGAAACTTTGCCAGGTTTTCCAGAACACTTTCCTGTACTTCATTCAGGTAGACTTCAATACTGTCGGATGGGTTGGAGGCCTTTATTTCATCAATCCTCAATTTAACCAATGGGGTCACCACATCTCTATCCAGGGATTTGAGTTTTTGAGTCCCGGCCTTTTCCATATTCCGTATCTCCTTCAGAATCGCATCCATCTTGTCGGAGAGCTCTGAATGTCTCTTTTCTATTTTACTGATTTCTGCCTTGGAAAATTTTCCCTCATCAGCCATGGCATTCAATTGATCGAAATTGACAGGTTTTTTGTCCACAACCGGTAAGATGGCCGGGCGGGTAATGGACCCGATCTGCATCTGAATCAAGGCAAAATTTTCCCGGCGGATTTCACTCTCAAATTCCTTGATGATTTTCTTTTGCTTGTTCTTGATTCCGTCAATGATGGCCTTTCTCTGGCCCTGATAATTTTCACTCTCAAAAAAGGCGGGAACCGTATTGGCAAGATATTCGATAAAATCATCCATGTCCGTTTTAAAAGTCTTACCCTTTCCGGCTTCCAATCGGATCAGTTTGGGTTTGTCAGGATTTTTGAAGTTGAACACATACAATTTATCATCCGGAATTCTCTTGATACGCTTGGTTTCCTCCAGTAAACAGTTTATGGCTGTTTTTCGACCGGTAC
>DAOVIP010000453.1 GCA_030671465.1 Candidatus Aminicenantota bacterium
ACCGGTGATAAGGAGATGGACCGTTGGAGCATTGCCCTGGCTGATCTGATGATCACTGACCTGGCCCAATCTCGATATTTTCGGGTGCTGCCCGAGAATCGGTTATTTCAGATTTTGAAGGAACTGGGTCTGGAAAAGCAAGGGCGGCTTTTGCCGGAGATGATGAAAAAAGTGGCTTCGCGGGGAAACGTGGATCATATTATTACCGGGAGTTTTACCCGGGCCGGCGATATTTTTCGGGTGAGTATCAAGATCCTGGATCCGGCAAAGGGGGAATTTATTGACAGCGGCTATGTGGATGGTCAGGGTGTGGAGAGTTTTTTTTCCATGGTGGACAGCTTGACCACCAAGGTAAAAACCCGCTTCAATATATCCATGCCCAATATCCAGGCGGATATTGACCGGGAAGTGAAGCAGATCACCACCTCATCCTCACAGGCGTTTCAGTATTACATTGAAGGTAAACATTATACCAATTTGACTCAATATCAGAAGAGCATTGATTCATTTAAAAATGCCATAGAACTGGACCCGGAATTTGCCATGGCCTACTGGGCTCTGGGTTGGGCCTATGCCTATATCCAAGACTGGGAAAACCGGGGCAAATGTTTTTCCAGAACCATGGAACTTCTGGATCATGTATCGGAGCGGGAACGATATCTTATTGAGGGGACTTTTTACGGAGAATCAGAAGCCACTTTTCAGCAATCCATAGATGCATATGAAAAGTTGTTAAATCTTTACCCGGATGACTGCAAAGGAAATGAACAGCTGGGAGTGAATTATCAGTTTATAGAACGCTGGGATGAGGCCATAAAGAGACTGGAAACGAATCGCAAAAATAAATGTTTGTCTCTTCATGGAAGCATTTATCTTTCTTATTCCTATCTGGCCCGGGGAGAATACGAGCAGGCATTATCCGTGCTGGATGAATCATCCAGTACCTTCAGTAACAATAATCTGGTCAGGGAGTTCAAGAGTAGAATATATCTTGTTGAAAACAGATTTGATCTGGCCCTGGCAGAAATGGAAAAAGCAGTTGAATTTGAACCCAACTCATATCACTATCGGCTGAAGTTGGGAGATATCTACTCGTTATCGGATGATTTTGATAAAGCAAAAACCATTTACCGAAACATCCTTTCAGGGAATGAAATCAACCAAAAAATGGTTGCCCTTTCCCGGATTCAAAATCTGTATATTTCAAACGGGATGTATAAAAGCTGTTTCGAATCCATCCAGGAATATGAAAAGCTGAAATCAGAATTGGATGAATATGACACCAATATGATACAGTATATTGTACAATCGTACTATTTTATCAATTCCAACCGGTTGAAAGAGGTTAGTCAGCGTCTTGAAAAGGCACTGCGAATTCACCTTGAGAGTGATAACCCTCACCATTCACATCAACGGATCATCCTGTATTTGATGTCGATGGCCCAATTTAAACTGAATCGATTTGAAAAAGCATCCTCAGTTGCAGAACAGTTAAAGACCAATGTTGACAAATGTTGTCACCGTCATCAGATCAAGTTATACCATCATTTAATGGCACTCAAAGCACTTGGAAAACAGCAGTACCGGAAAGCGCTTCAATTTTTTAAGCTGGCTCTCGGTTCACAATCGTTGGAAAAAAGCTTCAAATTCAGCCGGGACATGCATGCCGTTTTCTACAATGACCTGGCCAGAGTCTATATGGAGACCGGAGAGCTGGAAAAAGCGCGGGAATACCTGGAGAAGATCGCCGGGCTGACCACGGGCCGGTTCTGGTTCGGAGATATTTATGCCAGGAGTTTTTATTATCTGGCCAAAATTTTTCAGCAAAAAGGCTGGGAAGGCAAGGCCCTGGATCATTATAAAAAATTTCTGACCATCTGGGATCAAGCCGATCCGGACCTGCCGGAATTACATGATGCCCGAAAGCAGCTGGCCATGCTGATGCAGAAG
>DAOVIP010000013.1 GCA_030671465.1 Candidatus Aminicenantota bacterium
CAGGATATTGGCGGGTTTGATATCCCGGTGCACGATGCCTTTTTTATGGGCTTTTCCCAGGCCCCGGGCAATCTGACCGGCAATGTCCATGGTGCCTTCTACTGGCAATGGTCCGCGCTTAATCATCTCTTTGAGGGATTCTCCCTCATAGCAGGCCATCACAATGTACATCTGGCCGTCTTCGGTTTCATTGATCTCATGAATGGTGCAGATATGATTATGCTGCAGGGCTGAGGCGGTCTTGGCTTCATGTATGAAGCGTTTCTTCTCTTCTTCGGCCTGGCTGAGGTGGGGAGGCAGAAACTTGAGGGCCACGAAACGGTCCAGTTTGGTATCCTGAGCCTTATATACAACACCCATTCCTCCTTCACCCAGTTTTTCCAGGATTTTATAATGGGAGATTGTTTTACCGATCATTTTTTATCTATCAAGGACTTAGGTAAAGACAAAGGTAAAGGTAGAGTGAAACATACAACTCATGATTCCCGAAATTCGAATCCCGAAAACCCAAATCATGCCTCCTTCCTTCTATCTCCTGTCTTCTGACTCCTTAATTCTAAGATTATATTTGAATCTTTTCACTATCCACTGAATTATGATTTTCCCAACCATATATCTTCTCTCCACATTCTTTATAACAAATGAAGAATTTTTTTGCAATAATGTAAAAAGTATTTTTGAAAAGGGGTAGGGGAAAACGCGCCTGGCAGGAGTTGAACCTGCGGCCTCAGGATTAGGAATCCCGCGCTCTATCCTCTGAGCTACAGGCGCCTGCCGGTATTATAGCAAAATTTCCCTTCCAAGTCACGGCAGGTATTCCGAAATGTTACCGTTCCAGTAATATATTGTGTTATAATAGCGGGAAGTTATTTTGGATGTACCATTTTCGCCTGAGGAGGTTAGAATGCTCAGAAGGATTTTTATTTTAATACTGGTGGTGTTATTCATTTTGGCCATGTTCTCTTGCAAGACCGGGAGTGATGTTGACAACCAGGATGATCAGGATACCGAACCGGTGATCGGAGTTTATCTCAATAACATTACGGTTAATTTCATTGAGAACGATCAAAACGGAAATAGTTTCAACCTGGAATCACTGAAGGGCAAGGTCATTATGCTGGTATTCAGTGCCATGTGGTGCAGTCCATGCCGTACAGAGGCTTCAAAATTAATGGAATTGTACAACACCTATAAGGAAAGGGGACTGGAGATTGTGCAGTGTATTTACCAGGATGAAGATTCCAATCCTGCTGACCTGAGTGATATCAAACGCTGGGTTCAGGAATTCAATATCGGTTTTACCGTGGTCAATGATCCGGACTATTCAACCGTCAACACCTATAATTTCAATTCCATTCCCTTCAATGTCATCATTGACCGGGACTCTATCATCAGATACCGGGTTTCCGGATTTAATGAACAGGCGGTTAAAAACGTTATCGAAGACTATCTCTGAAAATGAAAAGAATCGGTTTTTTCCTTCTGGTATTCTGGTTGTTTGGTTCTCAAATCCAGGCCGTGACCGTAACCGATTTCGGCCTGAAAAAAATGGGCGGTGATTTTTTTAAACTAAGCGAGCACCTGGGCAGTAAGATCATTATCATTGATTTCTGGGCCACCTGGTGCAAACCATGCAAGAAGTTGTTAAAACGATTGAACACCATCCAGAAACAATACCGGGGACAGGTTGAGGTGCTGGCCATTTCGATAGATGAGGCCTCGGCTTTTTCCACGGTTGAGAGTTATATCAAGGCCAGGAGATTTGAATTTACGGTCTTGTTTGATGCGGAAAACAAAGTGGCCCGTTTGTACAATCCCACTCTGAAAATCCCCTTTACCATGGTCGTAGACTATCAGGGCAATATTGTTTATGTCCATACCGGGTACATTCCCGGAGTGGAAAATGAGATTGAAGATAAAATAAAGAATATCCTCAGTTCAAAGTAACTTGAAGAAAACAATATCATTTTACCTTGTGGTCCTGGTATTGCTGGGGCTGCCTCTTGGGCTGGCTGCATCTTCGCTTGGTAGCCTGCAGTTTCTGGTAACCAATGAGTTGATCTATCAATATAATGAGATGGCCGAAGAGAAACACCAATATCACGAGTTGATTTCCTTTTCCTCCAGCTTCAAGAACTGGTCGCTGGGTCTCACCCTGAGGGGATTTAATTTCTACAAACAAACCCCCAATACCACCCTGGACAACCTGAATGTGGATATCTACCGGTTTTATATCCGCTATCAGAAGTCCCACTGGAAAGTCAATGCCGGTGATTTCTATGCTTTACTGGGTCGGGGAATGGTTTTATCGGTTTTAAAAAATGAAGATGTACTGAGAGAGCGGACCATTACCGGCGGTGATATTGTCTACCACCGGGGGAAACTCGATTTAAGGATATTAGCTGGAGTAGTTACGGATGAGACCGAGGATCAAAAGTGGGCCCTGGCTGGCGGCGAAACCAGCCTGGAATGGCTTAAAGATAATTATTTGGGCCTGCATTTCAGTTATATCAATGATATGGATTCCCGGCTCCAGCTGGGTCAACGGCTGACCTATTCCCTCAGTGCCAGCGGTAATAAGCTTTTAAAACATTTCAGCTATTACGCCGAAGTTGCCAGGCTGGACTTTCTGGAAAACGGTTCATTGGCCGAGGACGGGTATGGCCTTTATTCGAGTTTGACCTTCAATTATGCTCATGTCACCTGTTTGGTTGAATATAAAAAATACCATCATTTCAACAATGAAATGAACAACCCTCCGATTGCTGACCGGGAGAATGAAGTCTCCGCCATTTCAAATACCGAGGGGGTCAGGTTTCATGTGCAGTATGCCCTGTTCAACCCGGATCTGAGATTTTTTATCAACCACGGGCGCTACCGGGAGTATGAAGATAAGGGAGATCATACCTATGGGGGACTGATTCTTGAGGATCTCTGGGATCGTCTGGATATTTCGGTGTCTTATGGGATCAAGGATATACTTTATCCCATAAGGAAATTTAAGGTTGACCTGGTTTATCAGATTTCCAACCGCTGGAGTCTTGAAGTTTCAGCCTGGGATAAACATTACCGAGATGGGGAATTTTACTTCAAGGAGCAGGATCATTTCCTTCAGGTATCCCTGGCACCTGTTTTATCGCTTTATTTCCTGCATCAATACTCCCATAACCGGATCATGGATCTCAATCATTTTTACAGCGGGGGGATCAAGCTGATTCTGAAGGGAATCACGGTCATAGAACTCTCCTTAGGAACGGTCCGGGGGGGGCAGATGTGCAGTGGAGGCCAGTGTTTTGTGGTTCCGCCCTTCAAGGGTGTCAAGTTCTCAATTTTCCATATATTCAAATAATGTGACCATCATTCAACTGATATCTGGATACTGGTTTGGAAATGGAGTTGAAAAAAATGTTGGAATGTTGTATAAATCGGATTATGGAAAAACATAATAATATCCCTCAAACCCTGAATGATTTTTTAGATTCATCAGTCGAAAAGTTTGCCGACCGCCCGGCTCTGGGTTTTGCCAATCAGACCCCGATAACCTACCGGGAATTTCTGGAGAAAGTGATTACCGTGGCCGGCCTACTGGAGAAAAAAGGCGTCCTGAAAGGGGACCGTGTGGCTATTTTAGGTGATAATTCTCCCAACTGGGGAATCAGTTATTTTGCTATTTTACGGGCCGGGGCCATTGCGGTTCCCATTCTACCCAATTTCCCTCAATCCGATATCCGGCATATTTTGTCCGATTCCGAAGTCAAGGTGCTTTTTACTACTCAGAAGCAACTGGAAAAAGCAGGAGACCTGGGAAAGGGGAAACTGAAACACATCATCACCCTGGATGATTTCCTGACCGATGATCAGACCCTGACCGTGGAACCGATATCCGATCTGGTTGACCGAGCCATTGATTTTATAAAAAAAATCCCCCGGACCATCGGACTGAAATCCGGGAAAGTCAGTGCTGATGATCTGGCCTCAATCATCTATACGTCGGGAACATCCGGTCATTCAAAAGCGGTCATGCTGACCCATCAGAATCTGATTTCCAATGCCCTGATCATGTCAACCCTGATAAATATTCAGCCCGACTGGACTTTTCTTTCCATCATTACCTTGGCCCATTCCCTTGAATTCACCACCGGTTTTTTATTTCCGATCAGGAATGGCGCTCGCATTGTTTACCTGGGCAAACCCCCGACCCCCCCGTTAATCGAAAAAGCCTGCCAGGCTGAAAAACCCCAGGCGATTTGTGCCGTGCCCATAATTCTGGAAAAAATCTACAAGAAAAAAGTACTGACTGTTCTGGAAAAAAACCTAATAATCAAGATGTTAACCCGCCTCCCCGGAATAAAGGGTAAGATTTATAAAAAAATAAATAAGAAATTGATGGAGTTCTTCGGTGGAGAGTTAGTTGTCATGGCCATTGGCGGGGCTTCTTTCAATCTGGAAGCCGAACGGTTTTTTCATAGAGCCGGTTTTCCTTACCTGGTAGGATACGGATTAACCGAAACCTCGCCACTACTGGCCGGTGGTCCGTTCGAAGACAAAACCATTAAAATTGCTTCGACCGGAAAACCCGTACCCGGTGTGGAAATCCGGATTTTAAATACAAACCCGAATACCGGGATCGGGGATATTGTTGCCCGGGGGCCCAATATCATGAAAGGGTATTACAAGAATCCCGAATTAACCCGGGAGGTTCTGGATGAACAGGGCTGGTTCAAGACCGGAGACCTGGGTCGGTTGGATAAATACAATAACCTATACATCACCGGAAGATCCACGAATATGATCCTGATGTCCAATGGAGAGAATATATATCCGGAGGCCATTGAAGGAAAAATCAACTCCAGCTTTTTCATTATGGAATCCCTGGTTATTGAGAACAACGGGCTGTTGGAGGCCTGGGTATACCCGGATTATGATCTGATTGACCAGGAAACCCGGGGAAAGACCGAGAAGCAGAAAGGGGAATTCATCGATAAGGTGCTGGACCAGATGAAAGTAGAGATCAATTCTCAATTACCTTCGTCTTCAAGGCTTTCCCGGGTGATTGAACAGAAAGAGCCCTTTGAAAAAACCGCCACTTTAAAGATAAAACGTTACCTGTATTCACATGGGTGATACTTTGAGAACCTGACCAGTCTATTCGGTTTTTCGTCCAATTTGTCATGACCAAAAACAGTCGTTTGAATGAAGCCCTGCGGATAACACGGGTCGGGATTGTTGCCAATATAATCCTGATCATACTTAAATTTACCGGTGGAATCATCGGGAGAAGCGGGGCGGTTATTGCCGATGCGGTGCACTCTTTTGCGGACTTTGCTACAGATATCATTGTGATTATCGGATTGAAACTTTCCGATAAACCTGCCGATAACACCCATCGCTACGGGCATGGCAAATTCGAGACCCTTTCCTCGCTGATCCTGGGTATTATTTTACTGGTCACCGGTATCGGTATTTGCTGGTCCGGGATCGGAACCATCATTCATTTTATTGGAAAAGAATCCATATACCGGCCAACCTGGATTGCCTTTGTGGCGGCATTGATATCGGTGATCATAAAGGAATGGCTTTATATCATTACCATTCGCAGCGGGAAAAAATTGAATAGCCAGTCCCTGATTGCCAATGCCATCAACCACCGTTCGGATGCCTTGTCATCCCTCGGTGTTATGATCGGAATCGCCGGAGCAGTTTTTCTGGGGGAAAAATGGAGTGTGCTGGATCCTGTGGCCGCTGTCATTGTGGGAATTTTCATTTTCAAGGCTTCATTTTCAATTATCCGAAACAGCATTGATGAGTTCCTGGAGGCATCGCTGGGAGATCAGATTGAAAGTGAAATTCTGGACATAAGCGGACGGATTTCAGGTGTCTGCAATCCCCACCACCTTAAAACCCGAAAAGTCGGGAAAAATATGGTAATCGATATTCATATCGACGTGGATCCCCAGCTGAATATCAAAACAGCCCATGATATTTCCGATCGGGTGGAAGAAGAGCTGAAACGTCGATACGGTCCCGATACTGTAATCTCGGTTCATATAGAACCTGGTCAGACAAGTCAGTAAACGGAGGATATAATGAAACAAATATTAATTTCCAATGTAATCATTTTATTCCTGGTTGGGGCAGGTTTGTTTTCCGATTCCCATCAGGATACCCTTCCAATTGGGCCTTCCCCATATAAGTATGATCTGGGAAAAATTGAAAAAAATCAGATCTATGAAACCGGGTCCGGTAAAATTGTCAATCTTTCAGATCTGGTTCAGGCCGCCCGTTCAGCGGACCTGATTGTCATCGGGGAATCGCATGATAATTATGACTGTCATGTGTTCCAGAGGGATTTGATTGAAGCCCTGTACCAGAAATATCCCCGAATAATTGTGGGCTTTGAGTTTTTTAAAAGAGAAGATGATGAGGCTCTGGAATTGTGGCGGAATGGCCAGATTTCGGAATCGGAACTAATCCGGAGAACCGGCTGGTATCAAAAAACCTCCTATAATTACGGATATACCCGGTTGATCATGGATGTCCTGAAAAAATACCGGATCAAAACCATTGGCCTCAATGTATCGCGTGATATCCTGCATAAGGTTTCCAGAAAAGGATTCGATTCACTGAGCCCTGATGAAAAAAAATTATTTCCTGGCATTGAGGTTTCTCATCCCCAGCACCGCTATTTAATCAAGACCATTTTCGGGGATTTTGCCCTGCAGGTTCCGTTCTGGTTTGAAAATGTCTATGATTCCCAGAAATGCTGGGATGTGGTGATGGCCGAATCCATGAGACAGATGCTGGCCAAAAGGGAATTCAGAGGGTATAAAGGGATTATCATTGCCGGCAGTTTTCACGTGGCCTATCATCTGGGCATACCCTTCCGGTTCCAACGCTCAGACAAAAGGGCCCGGCTCACCACCGTTATGCCGGTATTGATTCCAACAAAAGATAAGGAATCCGACCCTGAGGAACATCCCATGAAAAAAATATTTGCCAAGAGCCTGCCAGTAGTCGCTGTATTTTCACGCGGAATTGGGGATTATGTTTTTTCGGTAACCACGCCCAAACATTCCCATTTCCCGGAATTGGGATTCTCCTGTAAAAAAATCAATGATACAATTCAAATTACTGCCATCAAAAAGAAGGGTCTGGCCGAGAAATACGGACTCAAAAAGGGGGATATCATTGTGATGGCTGATGGAGAGAACCTGAAAACCCTGGAACAGTTGCGATCCATCCTGGCCTCCAAAGAGTGGGGGGTTGATATTAGACTCCGGCTTGATCGGAAAATTGAGTTGAAAAAAAATGATAGCAAACGGCCTTGATGGCAAGATCGGATTGTCCATAAGGGACTGGACTCCGGTCATGGTTTGACTTTTGGTTTTGCTTATCTGTATAATATTTTTTTATATTGAATCTGGATAAAAGGAGAAATGCATGAGCAAAGAATTTAAATCCTATGTACCTATTGAAAGTACAATGAAGGAGTTTTCATTTAAAGCGATCTTCCTGGGTATTGTTTTGGCCATTATACTTGGTGCTGCCAATGCCTATCTGGGCTTGAAAGCCGGTATGACGGTGGCAGCCACTTTTCCGGCAGCGGTTATTGCCATGGCGGTTCTCAGAATTTTTAAGGGGACCATCCTGGAAGAAAACCTGGCCAGGACCACCGGTGCGGTCGGAGAGGCATTAGCGGCCGGTGCCATTTTTACTATTCCGGCTTTTGTCATGACCGGGGTTTGGGACAGCTTCAGTTATGTCAAAGCCACAGTCCTGATGTTAGTGGGTGGTGTCTTGGGTGTTCTTTTTGTGATTATTTTAAGAAGAACCATGATCGAGGATCAGACCTTGCCCTATCCCGAGAGCAAGGCCTGTGCCCAGATCGTCAAGAGCGGCCAGAGTGGTGCTACCGGAGCCGGGTTGGTATTCGGTACCATGGGATTGGCCGGCTTGATTGAATTACTCCGGCATGACCAGGGGTTTTCACTGATAAAAAGATACTTCCAGGGCTTTCTGAAACTGGGAAAATCGAAGATTTCTCTGCTGGATGGCAACAGCAAAGTGATTGAATCCGGAGCCGGGCAGGCAGCTGAATTCGGAAAAGACGGGGGCCTGCTATTGATCAGCCCGGAAGCCTCACCCGCTTTTCTGGGTGTGGGATACATTATCGGTTTCAGACTGGCGGCTATTACTTTTTCCGGAGGGGTGTTCGGATGGCTGTTTTTGATGCCCGTCGTATTGTTTTTAATGAGCGGGGATCTGTTGCCCTTTGCCACAGGCGGCGACTGGATTGCCATTGCCAAGTCCGCCTACAATTCAACCGTGAAACCCATTGCAGTGGGAGGCATGCTGGTGGGTGCATTTTATACCCTTTTTTCCATGCGTAAAAACCTGATCGGAGGAATTTCCAGAGGGATAACGGATATTAAAAAAGCCGGAAAATCGGATGAAGTGGTTTCCCGGGTTGATAAAGATTTGCCTTTCGGAATGGTTATTGTTGCCATACTCATTATTGTGGTGGTCATGATCGGAATCTTCCAGCAGTTTATCAAAACCCCGGAGAGTTCCGGGTGGGGTGGCGCCATTGGTTCGGCCCTGGTCATGGCTCTGGCCGGGTTCTTGTTTGCCGCAGTGGCCGGCTATCTGGTGGGGATCATCGGTTCTTCATCCAATCCCATTTCGGGCTTGACCCTGACCACTCTGTTGATTGCTGCGCTTTTGATGGTGGTTCTGGGACTGAAAGGAGATCCGGGTGTGGCAGCAACGCTGGCCGTGGCCACTATTGTTTGCTGTGTGGCGGGTGTGGCCGGTGATATGATGCAGGACTGGCAAGTCGGTCATATACTGGGTGGTACTCCATGGAAAATGCAGATAGGCGGGATGATCGGTGTGGTTGCGGCTGCCCTGTTTTTGATTCTTCCCATCATGCTACTGGATAAAGTTCCCGGAGATCCCACCGCTCATGCCATTGGTTCTGATGCCCTGCCCGCACCCCAGGCTGGCTTAATGGCCATGATGTCCAGGGGTATCGTGGGCGGTGAAATGGCCTGGCCCCTGGTAATAGCGGGTATGTTGTTTGCCGTGGGTCTGGTTTTAATTAAAGCGCCTTCTCCCATGCTTATTGCAGTAGGCATGTATCTGCCCTTCAGAACCACTGCGGCTATTTTCATTGGCGGTATCATCAAGTATTTTGTCGAGAAAAAAACCGATAAATATGCTGAAGTCAAATCAACCCAAAAGAAACTGGCTGGAGAGGAAAAGACCGGTTTTATTGAAAACATCAGGGAAAAATCCGAAAATATCGGTTTGCTGCTGGCCTCGGGCATGGTGGCGGGTGAAGCCCTGACCGGAATTTTACTGGCTGCATTTGTATCCATCAGGGAGAATTTCTTGAATGAATTAATCGGAAATCTGACCCTGGACAAAGAAGCCATTGTGGCCAATGGAATTATCGGAACTATTTTGTATTTCGGGGTGCTGGCTTTTCTGGCCTACATGATGATTCAGATACCGCTGAAGAAAATTCGGGAAAATAATAACAGTTGAAAAATAAAGAAGAGAACTTATTAGATTTGATTCCAGAAATCACTTGCCGGTGGGAAAAAAACCAGGAAGGTAAAATCTACCTCCTGGTTCCCCGGTTCAGTAGTCCTCTGCTCAGAAAGATAAGCATGAAGTTTGGGCGGTCCGAGTGGGTCAGGATTATTTTAGATGAAAAAGGAACCAAATCCTGGAGTTTGATCAACGGCAAACGGAGTGTTCAGGAAATCGGAGAATTGCTGGAAAAGGAAATGGGAGACTCGGTAAAGCCGGTTTATGACCGGTTATCCCAGTTCATAACCATCCTGTTCAAGAATAAATTAATTATCTTTAAAAATTACCATCGAAGTGAGTGAGTTACCTGGAATTAAGTCTGGCGAGTTGCTCATCGCCCCTGCGGGTCAACTGACTATTTATTATGAAGCTTTGATTTCGGGTATTTCCAGACTGTGCTGGGGATTCTTTTTGTCTTCCTGTTTCAGTAACAGGGCAAACAGGAATCCAAATAGACCCAGTCCGGCAAACATGAGTATGGTATAGGTATAGTTCAGATTGGCGGTTCCGTCCCTGAGCATTTCAATGGTGATTCCGGGATTGACCAGGTCGGTGATTTTGCCGGCCAGAATGGGAAAGGCGAAAAGGCCCAGGTTTTGAATGGAGGTCATGATTCCATAGGCGGTTCCCAATCGCTTCTCTTCCACCAGTCGAGCCACGGCTGGCCACATGGCTGCTGGAACCAGTGAAAGGGAGATGCCCAGAATAAACATGGATACGAAGGGGGTCATCTGAGTCAGAGCCAGGGTTAAATGGGTCACCAGGATCATCCCGGACCCGTAGATCATCAGTGTTGCCCGTTTACCCTTTCGGTCCACAAACCATCCGAAGATAGGCGTGAATATAATAGTTCCCCATATGATCAAACTGGATAGCATCCCGCTGAGTTTTAAAGAGAGATTGAATTTGTTGTGCAGGAAATCCGGACAATACGCCTGAAAGGGAAAAATCGCCGAATAAAAGGTTAGGCAGAGCAGGGAGATCAAGATAAATGATCTGTTTTTCAAAATTTCAACGATGTCTTTGAAATGAAACTTTTCATCAGCCTCCAACATAGACTTGGACTGGGTACTTTTTTCGTATTTTTTATCGTAAAAATTGTATATCAGGAAGAATAGAAATCCCACTCCCATGAAAACCGAGGCCACCCAAAGGGCTGTGGTCCAGCCGGACTTGGTTTCAATGAGGATGGGCGAGAAAATAAGTGCCGCTGCAGTTCCCAGCCGGGCGATGGCCAGGTTCACGGCAAAGCCAAAGGCCAGTTCCTTGCCCCGAAACCATTTAACCAGTATCTTGTTGATGACCACGATACTGGTTTCAGCACCGAGACCGTATAGCAACCGGCCCAGTATCATCATTTTTAGTTCAGGTGAATACTGGGGAAGAAAAGAGTTGAACAATTCATATCCGAATCCGTTGCTACGGAAGAGATCACTGGCCCCATAGGCTGTTATCAATGCACCAAAGGCACAAAAAAGGGTGAATAATGCCCCTGTCTTCCGGATGCCGAAACGATCCAGAAATATCCCCCCAAAAACAGCCATTAACAGAAAGGTATTGGGGAATGAGTAGAATGAAACCACCATTCCGTACTCGGTAGAGCTGAAACCCAGCTGAATCTGCATGGTTTCCTTTATGGAAGACATGGCATCATAAACATAATAATTGGTCATGATCACTATGCTGACCAGAAATAAGAATCCCCATCTCAGCAATCGCTGGTTGGTTGATTTTTG
The DNA here is from genome assembly GCA_030671465.1 of Candidatus Aminicenantota bacterium. Taxonomy (GTDB): domain Bacteria; phylum Acidobacteriota; class Aminicenantia; order UBA2199; family UBA2199; genus CAZOWT01. The sequence goes on from DAOVIP010000013.1 coordinate 11,334, forward strand.
TGTATCAGTCATGAAAATCTCCAGGAAAAGAAGACATTATAGATAAGATTATTTTAAAAAGCAAATTAAGAAAAAAATGATCAGAGGCATTCAATTGGGATTTATTTTTTTCTATTAAAACAATAAATATATTTTTAAATATTAAGGCTTGACATAACAATTTCAAATCATTAGAATTTTTCTATACAGTTACGGGAGGTTATAAATGAGCAAAAAATTGCTGATTATTTTATTTGTGGCATTGTGTTTTATTTTTTCTGCATCCGTTTCTTTTGGTATTGCTGATGACACCAAAAAGGAGGAAAAGGCAACCGAGGCCAACACCAAGGCCGAGAAGAGCAAGGCTGAGGCCAAAGATGAGAATATTAAAGAAGATGCCCAGCCCAATGATCCCAGCAAGGAAATTCAAAAGAAAAGAGGCGGTTGCGGGGTTCAATACAGGAATCATACTCCATGGACAATAAAAGTCTATGCCAATGGCTACTATCGCGGAACTGTTTATGGTTACAGTACTCTGAGTGTCTATACCAGTTGTAGAACAAGATTGGTTCTGTATGGCCGTGCTAATTTTACCGATGGAACCTATTTGAAATGGGGACCCTATGTTTACTATACCCGCCATGCCTGGTTTACCTGGAATCTATGGCGGTAATCGGCCAACC
>DAOVIP010000397.1 GCA_030671465.1 Candidatus Aminicenantota bacterium
ATCAATCCTTTGGATGAAGTGATTGAGCCTGAGGATATTTCTCCGCTTCACAAATATTATGCCATCATCAAGTTTGTGATCAATGCCCAGTTGATGAAACTGAATTCCGAAAATCAATTCAATCCAACTGAGAAAGTGTCGCCTTCAGAGGCACTGGTTTCAATCAGAAAACTCTTGAATAGTATTGACTAATCATCTCTGACAGGGTTCATGGCTTTCTGTTCATCAGTCTATTGCAAATGTCGGTAATCATTCGGGATTGAATAGATTTTGGAGTCTGGTAATCGTTGTGATATTTCGATCACTTCGGTGCGAAAATTCATCCGGGTATCGGCAATCTGGATGCGAATATCCGATGCGATCTGGAAACCGGTTATTTTTTGAATTTCTTTCTGAATCCCCGCATTCAAACCCATCAGGACTTTCCTCATATTGAAATTCAATCTTCGGTTGACCGATCTCCAATCGAAGGGGACATCAACAGTTGCCCAGATAACCATGCTGATGATTACCGGGACTCCTGCCAGTTGAACAGAAATATCCACCTCATATCGATTGCATTGCCATTTGTTGATGGTTTGGTTTTGGTCAATTGATTGAACCTGAACGGTTATTGAATCCAGCATATCTCCCAGCAGTCCGGCTAATGGTTGGGGAAAATAGTTCAGGGTTTCGACCGGCATGGCCAATTCCTGGACAGTTTTATCCGAATGATTGATGCGATAGAGCACATTTTTGATCAGATCCACAATAATGGATTCGCGTTTTTGAATGGAAGCGTAATGGTTTTCCCCAATCCATATTTCCGATATTTCCGTACCGGAGTTGTTATTCTGAATTTTCTGCTTGATAAGGATATCCGCTTGAATAGTGGAATATAATGTAAAAATGGCGATAAATATAAAGTACAGTTTGTTTAACATCTATCAATCAAATAATATTCGGATCGAATCGGCAGGGGGATTTATTAACGAAAATCCTGCATCCCCAGTTTTTCCTTTTTATGGAATCCGGCCGGAGGGGAGTAAAGCCCTTTGGCTGGAGTTTTTTCGGTGATTTCGATAACGGTATTGAATCCCTTGATATTCATTCCCATCATATTCATGTTCATGTCAACGTGGATCGGGTAGCCTTTGATCTTTTTGAATTCATCCGCATTCTCAACGAAACCCATTGCGGTCACATTGGTGTACATCTCAGCATAGGCATCCAGATTGATTTTGATATCCTGGGTTACCCACATGTTCATGGTATAAGAACCCATGGCCATCTTCATTTCGACTATGTACTCCTGACAATTCCACTTGTTGATCATTTTGGTGTTTTTGGTGGGGGTGACCTTCAGGGTCATCTTCATCATGCTCATCATTTGGACCGCTTCCGGGGGTAATAGTGATGAAAAATCAAAGGGCAGGTTGATCTCGATATAAGATTTTGTTTTGGACATGATGTAATACATTTTCTTAAGGTCCATCCGGACGATGAATATTTTTTCCTGCTGATGGGTGAGCATTCTATCCTTGCCAATCCAGTTTTCCACTATTTCATCAGTGGCCGGCTGTTTTTGGCCCATCATTTCAAAAGCATCCATGTGCATTTTGGTTTTGATTAAATAATCTGCATTCAATAAAATAGTCAGGAAAAGTACTGATATAACAATTACCCATAATTTTTTCATTTATCCTCCTTTTTAATTTCTTATGGTATAGAGTAATGTCGATTTTGTCAAGCATAATTTTGGGTCTAAATCGATGATAGTGGTGAATGGGGATTAATTATAATATGGTTATACTTTTTTTATGAAGAATTTCTGATATAATGTTCCAATGCGCCTGTAGCTCAGAGGATAGAGTGTTGGTCTCCGGAACCAAAGGCCGCTGGTTCGAATCCAGCCAGGCGCGTTTTTTTGTCAAGTGTTTCCAGAATTTCTCTTTTCTGTAGTTAACCCCATACTTCTTCTGAAATGAAAAACATTACTGGAAATCTTTATTCTTTAGACCTGACCCCACTATTTTGTTGACCCCACTATTTTGCCACTATTTTTAAAAAAGGTGAGTGGGGAATAATAGTAAAAGGTGGAATTGAAGGAAAATCACAGTTTAAAATAGACTCAATACTGAAAAAATTAATCTTTTAGATTGAAAATTTTTTTTGATTGTTGTATACTTTTGTTAATTGTATGATCTTTAGGAGGCAAGAATGAGGCGAAAGGTTTATCAGGGATTTTTGTTTTTTTTATGTGTAAGCATCCTGTTTCTACCGGGTTGTAAAACAGCCGAAGACACAACACAGTTTACCCTGACAGTCTCTGTTGGTACCGGTGTAACCGGTACACCAGCCAGCGGCACCTATTCTTACAGCGAAGGCGAAACGGTAACCTATAACTATTCGCTGGAAAACGGCTTTACCAACCTGGTGGTGACCCTTG
>DAOVIP010000477.1 GCA_030671465.1 Candidatus Aminicenantota bacterium
ACAGGCAACAGAATATCAAGATGGGTTTCATTTTTGGATTCATGTTTTCAATTCGAATTTGAATTTACCGGCAACGGTTTTTATTTCGATACCCATTTTTTTATCTCCCCTGGTGATCAGGTCCAGGAGCTTTATCCGGATCTTCCTTTCAATGATGCTACCTACTGAATGGCCATAATGTCCATCTCTCACGGCCATACCGGCAATGGTATTTAAAACCGGTTCACCAACAAATAATCGGGTATGGTATTTTTTCATTAGTACCGTCTTCAACCAATTGATTTTTTCAGCGGCAATTTGTTTCAAATGTTCTCTGGTAAGGGGAACAAATTCAATGATCTCATCCACCCAATCCAGTACATTCATGATCTTGGACGGAATCACGATTGATTTCGATCGGGTATCCGATTTGACAAAACCAATCTTCTTTCCCTTTTTTTCTTCTCCGATTCGGGTTAGATTCAGGACAAAAATAATATTGGTCAAATAATGTTTCTTGCCAAAAGCATCAATGATATACCCCTGGCTGAGGACTTTGCCCAGAAAGGCCAGCACCATGGAATGGGCATGACCGATATGTTCAAACAATATGACCGAAAACGGATGATTCTCTACTTCCTGGACCAGTACTCCCGGTGCCAATCGGGTATCCCCGATCAATTTTCGAATATCCCCGGGCTTCTTGTAATCCAGCAGGTCGATTGTTCTTAATTTGCTTTCATCTCCAAACAAGTATTCGGCTATTTTCGAAGCCAGGTAACTTTTCCCCACCCCGGTAGCCCCCAGGAACAAGAATATTCCCTCTGGTCGGGTATCGTTCAGCTCGGTTTCCAGCCGTGACAATTTTATGATACGTGAAATTTCAGCCAACGCCTCAGTTTGATTGACCACCTTTTTTTTAAGCTGTTCATGAATACCCCGGGAGTGCATATAGGGATCCAGCTTGACAATCCCCATGCGGAGTTTGGAAATATCACTCACACTTTTATAAATATCGTTTTCTCTCAGTTCCTCTTTGCCTTTCAAAGATGATTTTGAACATGACAGATCCAATAAATCAATGGCCTTATGAGGAAATGCCCGATGGGGAATGAAATTCCGGGCTAGAAAATAAATTTTATCAAAAAGCTTCTCTTCAATATGCAGGGCATAATATTTTTCAAAATAGGATTTGACACCTTTTAAAATGACCAGCATCTCCTTTTCATCAGGCTCATTAATGAAAACCAGGGAGAAACTCAGGGAAAGAATCTCATCATGTTTTATATATTTAAAATAATTCTCCGGAGTGGTGGCGGCAATAATATTCAACTCCCGAGTGGCAAGAAGGGACTTCAATAAACTCTGCATCTGCATGAATTCATCCCCCCGGTTGGTTCCCATTACCGATTGAATCTGCATTTCATCCAGAAACAATATGATCTTTTCCCGGTATTTTTTTATCTCAGAAAATAATTTCTCAAAATCTTTAATCAAGACATCGATCGATTCCCGGGAATAGAGGAAGGTATTCATGGACAGTTCAAGGATTACTTTTTGTTTCAAATAGCGAGGAACATTCCCCTTATTGATCCTGGAGGCAATCTCGGTAATGAGAGCCGTTTTTCCGACTCCCGGTTTACCGATCAGCAACAGGTTGTTCTTTAATTTTCTCAACAGGGATTCCATTACCGCTTCGATCTCTTTTTCCCTTCTGATAAAGGGAAAACGATCTCCCTGACCGGCTATTTCACTTA
>DAOVIP010000162.1 GCA_030671465.1 Candidatus Aminicenantota bacterium
AACTGTAAAATAACCTTCATCCTCTGAATCCACATTTAGTAATATCTTGCCTTCAATAAATCCCGGTTCGAGGGTATTGGCTCCGGTTAAACCGGTCTCTTCATCAACCGTAAAGAGAAGCTCAAGCGGTGGATGTTGTATGTCTTTATCCAGGGCCACGACAATGGCCATGGCAAGGGCAATACCATTGTCAGCACCCAGGGTGGTCCTATCAGCGGTTAACCATTCACCGTCATAGATTAGCTTTATCGGATCCTGGCTAAAATCATGGGTTGAGTCCGGGGTTTTTTCACATACCATATCCAGATGCCCCTGAATGACAACCCCGGGAGAATTTTCATACCCCGGGGACGCCGGCACTTTGATTAATATATTTCCGGTGTTGTCCATCTTGGCATCAAAATCATTTTCCTTGGCCCAATTCATAAGCCACTGGCAAATTTTTTCTTCACTCTTCGAGCATCGGGGAATCTTGCTAATCTCTTCAAACCACTTCAAAATATCATTCGTTTTTTCATGTTCAAAATTCATATGCTTCTCCTTAGTGGGGAGTCAATACATTCCCTTGAAATGAGCTTTTTTTGAAAACAAATCTGTTTCGATAATGCCAAAACGTAGGCAGAAAATACTCACCTCATTCTGTTGTTTACGCAAATGAAACGCGATAGTTCATCATATAGAAAATATTTTAAATTGTCAAGAAAAGAGAAATGTCCCGGTTGACTGTTAACATATTATACTCAAGAGTTGTTTTCTTCTATTTCTTCAGAATATAAAATCGTTCTGTTTCTCCCCAGTTTTTTGGCATGATACAATGCCTTATCCGCATAACTTAGAACCTCCTCGACACTATCACCAAAATCCGGAAAACTGGTAACCCCCAGCGAGAGGGTAATCTTCCCCCGGGGTAAGCTCTCTTCTCCCCCGAAGCTTTCCTGCTCAACAATTTCCCTCAAGCGATCAGCAGCCAAAAAAGCCCCCACCTTATCGGTATGGGGCAACATCACCACGAACTCATCCCCTCCGTATTTGGCCAGGATATCACTGGATCTGAACATCTTCTTCATGATCGATCCGATTTGCTTTAAGGCCTTTGAACCATAAATATGACCGTTGGCATCATTGTACTTTTTGAAATCATCAACATCCAGTATAATGACAGAAAGCTGATATTTATACCGTTTGGATTGTTGGATCTCCTGTTGCAACCTTTCGAAAAAATAGGTCTGATTGTATAAAAGGGTTAAACCATCAGTAATAGATAATTCTCTGGTTTGATTGAAGAGTCGCTGCAATAATATTTCATTCTCCTTCATATTACTGGAGAGAAAAGAAGATATCAAAAAGGAAAAAACCAGGAGAATATCGAAGGTCACCAGGTTAGCCAATTTTGACGAGGACACAACCAAACCCTGATCCAGAAAAAAAATAGCTGTAATTAGAATAACCGTAGCAATGGTATACAACAAGGCTTTTTTGTGGTGTATGACAAATGTGGATACCAAAATATAAAAAATAAACAAGACCAGTACCGGACTCTCAAACCCTCCTGAAAATATCACATACAAAAACAGAACCATAAAATCAAATGCCAGCTGAATGGCTACCAGATAAGCGAGTAGCTTTAGATTCCCAGATATCAATGCACCTTTTTTTTTCAGGTATAGAATGAAGATGACATTTCCCAGAATGGAGAGAAAAAGTATGAAAAAGAATATCGGGAAATTGATATATATTTTATTGAGTATAAAAGTATGAACAATAAAAAACACGAGGATAAAAAAACTGTAAATCCATCTGATCCGAATAAGCCATCGAGTCTTGGCCAGGTTAATATCGAGATGGATTCTATCCGGTTCGGGAAATTCAGATATTTCCTGACCATTCATTTTCAATACTATAACATAAAACAATTTTATTTTTTAAAAATCAAATATCTTGTTGCATAAACGGCCAGAAAGAATTAAAATGAAATTCACATTATACTGAAAGTCTTTAATCAAAATGGAGGAAAATATTGTATAAAAGAACAAAAATTTATGATCTGAGTTACCATAATTTTATCGGATCCTGGGCATGGATCCTTCACCGTCTATCAGGTCTGGCCCTGATTTTCTATATCACTTTACATATATGGGTAATCAATACTCTAACCCAGGGGCCTGAAAAATTCGACACCATAATGAATTTTTTGAATTCCCCTCTATTTAAATATTTGGAAGTTGGATTATGGGGTATCATTCTCTTTCATGCCTTTAACGGTGTCCGAATTATCATTGTTGATTTTTTCAAAGGCTCATTTGCGCAAAAGAAAATATTTTTCCTACTCATTGCCATTGCTTTCATTATGTGGGCAACCGGAAGTTATATTATCATTACTCATATTAATTAGGACAATAACATGAAAAAAAATTTTAAGGAAACCTCTAAGAGCGGTGCCAGGGGCTGGCTACTGCAAAGAATCTCAGCTGTCACTCTTTTTGTACTGCTGATTTTGCATTTCATCACCTATCATTTCATCAGTATGGGTATCATTAAGCATGTGGACATTGTTGAAAAAATGAAATCACCCTGGTTTAATCTATTGCAGTTTATTTTCCTTTTAACTGCCGTATACCATGGGTTCAACGGAATCTGGACCATCGTTGAAGACTATATCCAGATGAAATTGATCAGAATAGGATTGTTCAGCACTATTCTTATCGTCGCATTCAGTTTGTTCTTTATTGGCATGCTTACCATTTTCAAGACGGTAAATTTATAAAAAGAGGCAGTAAATGAAAATTGAAGAAGCAAAGCATTATCATCGGATTGACGCAGTTATAGTCGGGGCCGGACTGGCTGGCTTGAGAGCCGCACTGGAACTTGCCAAAAACAATCAGGAAGTAGGAGTCATTACCAAAGTATATCCCACCCGGTCCCATTCGGGCGCAGCTCAGGGAGGTATCGCCGCCGCACTGGCCAATGTTGCCGAGGACTCCCCTGAACTTCATATGTTTGATACCATAAAGGGAAGTGATTACCTGGGGGATCAGGATGTCATTGAATTGTTTGTCAATGAATCCATAAAAACCGTTTACGAATTTGAACATATGGGTGTTCCTTTTTCCAGAACCGGGGACGGCAAAATCAATCAAAGACCTTTCGGCGGCCACAGTTCGCCCCGGGCCTGTTTTTCAGCTGATATAACCGGGCATGTCCTGCTTCACACTTTGTACGAGCAATGCCTGAAGTATCAGGTCCATTTTTTCAATGAATTCCAGGTCTTTTCCCTTCTGATCAAGGATAATATCTCCCGAGGCGTTGTGGCCTGGGATATCAGAAATGGTGGTTTGCATATTTTTCATTCCAAAGCGGTGCTGCTGGCAACAGGAGGATACGGAAGAGCCTTCAAAATCTCTTCCAACGCCTTTGCCAATACCGGAGACAGCCTGGGTTTAATTCTGGAAAACCATTTACCTTTGGAAGACATGGAGTTTGTTCAATTTCACCCTACCGGGCTTTACAAACACGGTATTTTGCTCTCGGAAGCGGCAAGAGGGGAGGGTGGCTATATAACCAATAACGAAGGCGAACGATTCATGAAACATTACGCTGCCGAAAAGATGGAATTGGCACCCCGGGATGTGGTATCAAGAGCCGAGCAAACCGAGATAATCGAAGGAAGGGGAATCAACGGGAAAGCATGCGTTCACCTCGACTTGCGGCACCTGGGCCATTCAAAAATCATGGAGAGACTTCCCCAGGTCCGTGAGCTTGCTCTTAATTATATCAATACCGACTGCATCAAAGAGCCTATTCCCATTCAACCCACTGCTCATTACTCCATGGGTGGCATTCCGGCAAATACAAAAACAGAAGTCATCAGGAATGTGAATGGCGAGATCATCAAAGGACTTTATACGGCTGGCGAAGCCTCCTGTTTGTCACTTCATGGAGCAAACCGCCTGGGTACCAATTCGGTGCAGGGAGCCGCCACCTTTGGAAGAATTGCCGGTGAGAGTATGTCTGAATTTACCAAATCCGGCTCCTATGAATCTTTAATTCCGGATCCGCTGGATCAAGCCCAAAAAAAAATATCCCAGTTAATTGATGGAACAGGGAAGGAAAAACATGCCCCAATAAGAGAGGAACTCCAGGAAAATATGACCCGATATCTTGGTATTTTCAGAAATGAAAAAGACATGCTCATAATGAAGAAAAAGATTAAAGAACTTCAGGAAAAATACCGGCAGGTGGCCATCGATGATAAAGGTGAAGTTTTTAATCTTGATCTTATTGAAGCCTTTGAATTGAGAAATCTTCTGGATTTTTCAGAGGTATTAATTGAAGGTGCACTGGCCAGAAGAGAATCAAGGGGCGCCCACTATCGTACAGATTTTCCCAAGAGAGATGATGAGCACTGGCTGAAGCATACCCTGTCTTGGAAAACCGAAACCGGTGTAAAACTTGATCATTCCAAAAAAGTCATCATATATTGGGATCGCTTCCCGCCTCAAGAAAGAAAGTATTAAGGAGCTTTTTGATGTCAAAACAGAAAATCAGTATCAAAATTTTAAGATACAACCCTGAGAAAGATAACAAACCCCATTGGTCCTCTTACCAGTTGGAGGCGGAGCATGATTCCACCATTCTGGATATTCTGAATGAGATTCGCTGGAATATTGACGGATCATTATCTTATAGAAGATCATGTCGAAGCGCAATTTGCGGAAGTTGTGCCATAAAAGTAAATGGTCAAAATGTACTTGCCTGTGAAACCCCCGTGCATAAATTCAAAGCCAAAAAACTGAAAATCGAACCACTCCCTGGATTCCGGATCATCAAAGACCTGGTAGTTGATATGGATAATTTTTTCGAAAAACTCAAACAAATTAAACCGTTCTTGATCTTGAAGAAATCAATACCGGATAAGGAATTCAGTCAATCACCCGAACAATTCAGTGACATCAGTGAAAGTGTCCTGTGCATCCTTTGTGGTGCCTGCACATCTTCATGCCCGAGTTTATGGAGTAATCCCGAATATCTGGGACCGGCATCCCTGCTAAAAGCCTATCGTTTTATTTTTGATACCCGAGACGATGGGGCTATTGAACGAATTGATATCATTAATGATAAAAACGGCATATGGAGGTGCCATACCATATTCAATTGTATGGAGGCTTGCCCCAAGAATATTAATATCACCGAGTTTTTATCAAAACTGAAAGTAAAAGTCGTAGAAAACTCTATTTAGTAATCAGACTCAAATGACATTCTGTCTGAAATTAAATACAGGACAAGGAAAATGAATAAAAATG
>DAOVIP010000069.1 GCA_030671465.1 Candidatus Aminicenantota bacterium
ACCTTAAACCAGGAAGTCAGTATAAAGGATTTGGAACAGATAATCCCTTATGCCAAAGCCCGTGATATTATTTTGAAAAATCCCGATCATATTGTTGTTTTAAAATGCCCCTGCCGTGCTTCACGGTCAAAACCCTGTGAACCTCTGGATGTATGCCTCATAATCGGAGAACCTTTCGCCAGTTTTGTGGCTGAGCATCATCCACATCGCTCCCGCTGGATAACCCAGAATGAAGCAGTTGAAATCCTGCAGGCTGAGCACCAAAGGGGACATGTTCATCATGCCTTTTTTAAAGATGCCATGCTGGGTCGTTTTTATGCTATCTGTAATTGCTGCTCGTGCTGCTGTGGTGCCATGCAGGCCTGGCAGAATGGAATTCCCATGCTGGTTTCATCCGGCTATGTGTCCCGGATTAACCCGGGCCAGTGTATTGGTTGCGGAACCTGTGTGGAAAATTGTCAGTTTAAAGCCATGCACCTGGAAAATGATCAGATTGTCATTAAAGAAGAAATCTGTATGGGATGCGGGGTCTGTGTTTCAAAATGTGAAACAGGGGTACTTTTTCTGGAACGTGAGGTCTCAAAAGCAGAACCTCTGAAGATACAGGAATTGACAGCGAATTTAATCCGGATATAAACATGGTTTTAATCCGGCTTTAATGGATTTGATTTTTTTACTGATCGGGTATGAAGGAAAACCACCAGTATGATGAATATGATAACAGCGCCTATAAAATACCACCCGTTCGGATCTCCCCCTTCTGCCAATCCGGTTCCGATGGCCAGGAAGATACACAAGACAAACCCTATGCCTCCGAACAACAACAAAGAAAAACGAATGGTCTTGCGATCTCCTGATCTGAGTTTTTGGTAAAATTCCGGAATTTGATATTTAATACTGAAGGAACCCATTATTCCTTTCATTTTCTGGATTCCGATCTCACGGTGTTTGATCTGAGTACCATTTTTTCTGGATAATGATTTTGAACTTTTATATTTATAAGTTCCATTCACTTTTTCCCATTTAAAACTTTTCCGGAGTAAAATCAATCCGGCTATCATTATCAGAAAAGCAATACCTGCCAACACAATAAAGACTATGAACATGGGCTTTCTCACCTCCACCGATGCTTTTCTGTTTTTGAATCTGTTTTAAAAGTCAATTTCAAGCGGATCCCGGGGCGAGGGCATGACCGCCCATTCCTGTTCGGTGATATTGAAATCCGATATTTTTTCGATTGGAAGCTTAATGTATTTTCCTTTACCAATTGCTGCAATTTCTCCGCTGGCCAATACGAGTTCACCTGTTCCTTCAAACAGGCGGCTTGATTCCTGGGTTACGCGTCCCACAACTTTTAATTCCTCATTCAAGGGAATGGGTTTTTTATAGCGGATATTAAAATCCACGGTAACTCCCCAGATATCTTTATTATATTTGATCATGATGGCACGGCCAATTGTTTCATCAAGAACTGCAGCTGCTATTCCACCATGAAGACGTCCGGGGTATCCCTGGTGTTCTATTAGGGGATTAAAAACAGCAACCAGTTCATTGTTGTCCATTTCATAATATGATGTTTTAAGACCCAGTTGATTCTTTAATCCGCAAACCAGACACATTTTTGAATTGGGTTGTTTTCGTTTGACTTTATGCTTCATGGTGTATCCTTAATCTAAATAGTATTTAAATATTCTGACAGGTGGAATCAAAATTATTGGATTACACCGTGGCTTTGCGAATTTTTCGCCTCAGGATGTGAATTTGACGCCTGATCCTTTTCAGTTGAGCATGATCGCGATCCGCCAGTGCCTGTTCCCGCTTCTTCTTTAGCACCCTGATCATCTTTTTAATCGAGGTTTTGTCAACACCGACCACTTCATGATGCTGATGTAATTCAATATTAAGGGCCTTGCATAAGGCAGTTAAAAGATGTTCTTTATTCAGCTGGGTGTATCCCTTGACTGCTTTGTGATCGGTCTCCTTGGCAATTTTCCGCAGTTCGGCTACGGTTTTTTTCTTGAGCTCTTCATAGGTATGGGCCATGGTTCATTCCTCCTTTTTTCCACTCATCAGTTGAGATGTGGATGTGTTTTGGATAAGTATTTCCAATCAAATAAAGTTTAATTCTAATATATTCGGGGAAACATTGTCAACACCGGTGTGAGGTCTGTTTATCAGGGTTTACCGGCTCTTGCTGGTTTTGAAGATAAAACCTTGCAGCTTGTAAAACAGGTAATAGAAAATGGGGAGCACGAATAAAATGAAAAAGGCAGAGGTGGTGAGCCCGCCAACTGTACACAGTGCCAGTGATGACCAGATATCGGAAGCATCGGCTTTTTTTAAAATAATCAGGGGAAGCATTCCCAGGACCGTGGTGGCTGAGGTCATGAAAATGGGCCTGATTCTTTCCTTGGCCCCGATGGAGATCGATTCAATGATATTCTTGGTCTCACGGAGGTGGCGGTTGATGTTATCGATCAGTAGAATGGAATTGTTCACCACAATACCGCCCAGCAGGATACAGCCGATATAGGCAGTGGAATCAAACGAGTAATCCATAATGACAAAAGCGTAAAAAACCCCGATGAGGGCCAGGGGAATGGAAATCATAATGATGATGGGCTGGAAGAAATTTTCATAGAGTATCCCCAGCAACAGGTATATCAAAATCGCTGATAACAGTATGGCACTCCAGAGCTGACTCACTTCTTCCTCGGTGATTCGAAATTTCCGCTCTTCCAAACTTTTTTTGAAGCCTACCGGAACTTTTAGGTTGTTGAAAATGGTTTTGTGATATCGGTCACCGGCCTTTGATGATCCCAGGTAATCCCATCTGAGCATGGAAACATATTCCTGATTCTCCCGGGTAATACCTCCTTTTTGAGTGGATAGTTCGATATCCACCACATCCTTGATTCGGAAGGGAATGCCGGCCTGGGTCTCCAGATTCATGGTTAGAATATCATCCAGTTCCAGGTCCTCTACATCCATGGATTTGATTTCCAGGGAGAGTTCCTTGTCATCGAATTTCAGTTTCTGGGTTCCGGAACGTTCCATGAGTACAGAGGCAATCAGGTAAAAAAGATAGCGGGGAGACATCTGATAGGACCTGAGCTTTTCCCGGTCCAGCTTAAAGGCAAAATACTTCTCCTTCCCCCCCCACCAGAAATCCATATCGGTTTGGATATCCACATCCTTTATCCGCCTGTGGTTGAGCATGCTCTGTTTCACATCCTTGGAATAATCCATTAACTTTTCGAAATGATATCCCTTTACCTGAATAGTGTAGGGGAGGAAAGATCCGGTATCCGGATTGTAGTAATAGGGTTCGGGGTCAAAGCCGCCAACATACACCCCGATTCCGGCCAGGTTGGTGGCCAGTCCGACCAGCTCCTGTTTGAGTTGAAGGGGTAAAGCGGAAAACTCTATCTCTTCAGGAAAGGTGATGACCATATAAGCACCGCGGTAGTAGCCGCTGTATATCTGGGTGGTGATTTCCTTTTCATAGGGTTTGGCCAGGGCCAGCTCCTCGAATTTTTTTATGGTTTTTTTCACATCATTGAATTCGGCTCCGGATGGAAACCGCAGATTGACTTCGATTTTCTCTTTTGAATACCAGGAAAAGAAACGTCCGAACGACACCTCCTTTTTAAAGACCGAATAGGAAAAAAACAGCAGACAGAAAACCGGGATGAGCACCACCAGCGGGTATTTCAAAATGAATGGGAAAAATTTCCCCCGTCTGAATAACAAATTCTTGGCTTTGACCTTCAGGTTGATTCGGGCCCCCAGTGAGGGGATGAGCAAAAAGGAAACAATGATTGAAGAGATCAGGGAAACGGTAATCACATAGGCCAGGGGTAGATAGTATAGCTTCAGGCGGCCCTGAAACAGGGCAAAAGAGAAGAAAACAATTATCGTGGTCAGGGTTGATGAGAGAACCGGAAGAATGACTGCTTTTGCCCCCTGAATGGCAGATTCCTTCTTGTCCAATCCCTTTTCCCGGTGTCTCAGGATGCTGTCAAACACCACCACGGCATTGTCAACGAAAAGTCCGAAACCCAGGGCCAGTCCGGACAAGGTCAGCAGGTTCAGGGGAAGTTTCAGAAGATAAATGACGGTAAAAGTGGTGAATACCGAAAAGAAAACCGAAGAGAAAATCAGAATGGAGGCTTTAATATCTTTTATGATGATCATTAAGATGATAAAAATAATGATTAGAATGAGAAAAGCGATCTTCATCAGCCGGACAAGCCTGTCTTCCAGCTCTTTGCTTTCATCGTGCTGGATGATGAATTCAATTTTTCCCCCCAGTTTATTGCTCAGGTATTGAAGCTTTTCCCGGATCTTCTCGGAAAGTTTCAGTGAACTGTAATTGGGTTCTTTGTAGATGATGAATCCGATGACCGGCATTCCCATGAATCTCATCTCATAGCGCAATTCCTCGTAACCCAGATACACATCGGCGATCTCCTTTAGCTGTAGTTGTTTGGCACCGAAATTTTTAACCACAATATTTTGAATATCCTGAATTCTCTGCGGGGATTCTGATAATGAGAGGGTGATCTCGGAAGCGGTTTTTTTCAATGTTGCCGATTGAACGGTATAGAAACATTCATTTATTTTTTGCTGGATTTCAAACAGGTTGATTCCGAATCTTTTGAGTTTGTCCAGGTTGGTTTGAATTTTGATCTGCGGTTCAACTCCTCCCCAGATCATTGCCGATTCGATCCCGGATATTGAATTCAGGTAGGGATAGATTTCCTTGTCGGCAATTCTTCTCAAGGCATAGATAGAATGCTTGCCATAAACACCCACCTTGAAGAAGGGCTCTTTTTTAAACTCCTCGGGAATATTCTTCTGAATTTCAGGTTTCTGCACCTGGGAGGGAAGTTCTTTCTGAAGCCGGTTCAATCTTTCCCGTAGAATAACCTCGGCAAAATTCATTTTGGTGTTCCGGGTAAATTCAACCTTGATAGTTCCCCGGTTCTGGGTGGCCCGGCTTTTCAGTTTTTCGACCCCCTTGATCTGCATGATTTCTTCTTCGGCCGGGATTAAAATCTTTTTTAAAATATTATCCGGGGATGCGCCCCACCAGTTGTAGATGATTTCCAGGGTGGGGAGGTCCTCTTCCGGGACCAATTCAATGGGGGTATTTTTGAGTGAATATACACCCAGGAGTATGATAATACTGAAAAAAATGATGGCCATTACCGGTCTTTCAATAATTTTTTTCATTTTTTTCTCTTGTGCTTAAGATTTTCAAGGATTTCATAACAGACCGGAACAAAGATCAGAGTCAGGAAGGTGGTAAAGAACAGCCCGCCGATGATCACATAGGCCAGCGGCCGCTGTAATTCCGAACCGGTCTGGGTCATCAGGGCCATGGGGAGCAATCCGAAGATGGTGGTAAAGGTGGTCATTAAAATGGGACGCAGCCGCACCCTGGATGCGGTCATGACCGCTTCCCGTATTTCTTTGCCCTCTTTCCTCAACTGATTTGAATATTCAACTTTGACAATGGCATCGTTGACCCCGATTCCGATCAATACCATGATCCCGATTCCCGAGATGATATTCAATGAATTTCCGGATAGGAGTAAAAACAAAAAAGCACCGATAATGCCCATGGGAACCGTGAACATGATGATCAACGGTTGAAAAACGTTTTCGAACTTTGCCGCCATGACCATATAGACCAGAATGATGGCCAGGATGATGGCCTGGTTCAAGGAATCAAAGGCCTTTTTTCTTTCCTCTTCCTCACCGGCAAACACATAGCGGGTATTGGCCGGGAGTTCGATGGTTTCCAGTTTCCGGTCGGTTTTTTGAATGATTTTATCCAGCTGGCCTGCTTTTGTATCCGCGGAAATCAGGAAGTATCGTTCCTGTGATTCCCGGTTGATTTCTTTTATCGAGGGGAGTTCCTTGAATTCAATCAGGTCTCTTAAAAAATAGGATTCACCCTTGATTGGAATCGGCAGAGAGAGGAGGCGATTCATGGCAATGATTCCTTTAACCGGAATCCGGACCACGATATCATAGTTCTTTTGGATTTTTCTCAAGACGCCAGCACTGTCTCCCCGGACCGCCTGGGTGACAAAACTGGCCACCTGTTGTTTGGTGATATTCAGTTTGTTCAGCAGATCCTGTTTAAAGGAGATAACAAAGAGCGGTTTACCTTCTGCGGTGTTGGCTTTCAAGTCCATCAGGCCTTCAATATCCATAAGCTGGTCCATAATGGTTTTGGTAGCCTGCTTGCCGGATTCGATGTTTTCGTAAAATATTTTGATCTGAAAATTTTCTTCACCCACGGACAGGTACTGGGAGAGTGCGTTTTTTTCCAGGAAAACCGAAAAATTAATCAGGTCTTTTTTTTCATCATTCATGATCTTACGGGCCTGGGTCATCACCTCGGGTCGAATATTTGGACTGGTGCATTTGACAATATAATGAATACTATTTACCGAGAAGTCCTCACTGCGGGCAGCAAATTTTGAAACAGCTCCGGCTTCGGTAAATATAAAATCAACTCCCTGTAATTTTTTTATTTTCTGCTCGATTCGAAAGGCAATGCGGTTGGTCTCTTCAAATCCATAGGATGGTAAGGTGTTGGCTTTGACTTCGAACTTACGGCTGTCCGGGGCTGGCAACAACTCTTTTTTGAGCAGCATGAATGAACCCAGGATTAAAAGAATAATGCAGATGCCTAGGTACAGGGCAATGATTTTTTTGTTCAGGATTTTTTCCAGAATTTTGTGGTAGAAATTGTCAAAGATTTCGTAAAGCCGATTAAATCCCCTGAATACAGGTTTCAATATAAAATTGAGCAGGATTAATAGGTATTTTAAAAAGGTTTTGAATACCGCTACAATTCCACCCAGAATAAAATAGATAATGTAGCCGATTATTTTAAGGGGCACCAGCAATATGAAATGAAGGCCCTTGAGGGGGATCTGAAACCATTTTCCCTTCTTTACACCCGGGATGTCATCCACAAAATCGGTTTTGAATATGGAACGGAAACCGGCCAGGGCCGGGAGCAGGGTAATGGCTACGATTAGTGAAGAAATCAGTGAAAATGATACGGTCAAAGCCTGATCACGGAATAATTTTCCGGTAATGCCATATAAATAGATTACCGGGAGGAATATTGAAATAGTGGTCAGTGTGGAAGCGGCTATGGCTCCGCTGACCTCCTTGGTTCCGGATATGACCGAGGTGATGATGTCCTCTTTGCGTCGATGTCTAAAAATAGATTCAATAACAATGATGGAATTGTCAACAAACATGCCCACTCCCAGAACCAGGCCTCCCAGAGACATGATATTGACATTGACCTTAATACCGAACATCAGGACAAAAGTAGATACCACCGAAATAATGATAGCCACGGCTCCATAGATGGGCCCCTGAAAATTCTGTAAAAACAAAAGCAGTATAATAAAGGCGAAAAGTCCTCCGATAATCAGGGACAGGGTTAAAGAATTAATAGACGATACGATCAGTTCGGCTTCCATGGAAATGATAAAGAAGTCCAGGTCATTAAACTCTTGGGAGAGTTCTTTAAAGGCTTGCCGGGTGTCTTCGGTTGCCTGAACCGTATTACCGGCCGATTCCCGGTAAATCAGCAGGGCGATTGAGGTGGCCTGATTGAAACGAATATCACCCTGTTTGATTTTGTTTTTAAAAAAGGCCTTGCCGATGTCCTTGATGAGAATACTCCTTCCGCCCAGTTCTTTAACCACAATGTTTTCAATCTCATCGGGCTGGCTGATTTCTCCTTCGATTTTTAAGGTATAGCGGAATTTGTCCTTTTTGATGGTGCCGCCGCTCTGGAACATATTGTTGTTTTCTATGGCCGTAATTACATCACTGAGGGTGATGGCGATGTTTTTTATTTTTTCCGGGTCAATTTCGACTGAAACCTCTTCCTCGTCTCCTCCCCTGATTTCAATTCTCGAAATGCCTTCCAGCTGTTCCAGTCGGGGTTTGATAATAAATTCGGCGGTGTCCTTTATATTTTTCGGGGTCCTTTAGGACCATCTCAACAAATCCCCTCAACTCGTCAGGATCATTTGAAAGAAACCCATTCTCCCCATGCTTAATAATCTCAGGAATCATACAATTG
>DAOVIP010000175.1 GCA_030671465.1 Candidatus Aminicenantota bacterium
ATACTTGTAGTGGGGATGGGTTTTTATGGAATCATGAAAGTACCCCGCAGCACCATTGATGATATTTCAGGCAGAGGGATTGAAGTTCGGATTGAAAAAACCAAAAATGCGGTTGCTCTGTTTAATGAACTGAGGATTAAAAAAAAAGTAATTGCTGCGCTTCATCTGACCTGTTAATTACTCGATTCAAATACTGAAATTTTATAGTCTAGATCTGTGATTATTTCTTATAAATGGCTTCGGTTTGTTGTTCCAGCCGGACCATCCGTTCCTGCAATTCCGTTTTCAGAATGGTCAGGTGTTGCTCTTTGTTCTGCCCTTTCTCTGTAGGAGGCAGTATTATGGGTTCTCCGTAGGAAAAGGTGATATGGCTGAAGGGCAGGGGAATCATGAACCGATCCCAGGTTTTTTTAAAAACTTTCACCCGGCTGGAATGCCAGCTGATGGGTACAATGGCGGAATGGGTCTTGAGAGCCAGCAGAATGGTTCCGTCCTTTATCTCCCTTAGCGGGCCCCTGGGTCCGTCCGCGGTGATCAAAATATCTGATTTTTCGGTTTTGAGGGATTCCAGTAATTTCAAAAATGCCCTGGCCCCGCCACTGGAGGATGAACCCCGGATCGGATTCATGCCGAATTCTTCGGCAATCTGGGACACGATCTCTCCGTCTCTGGAATGGGAAATCAGTGGTCTGGCCCCGCTGTGTTTGAATCGGAAAATAACAAAGAATATATGGCGGTGCCAGAAGGTGAATATAATGGGGATATTGTTTTCTCTTAAAGCCCGGATATGGGCTTGATTGGCTATATGAATCCGGCAGGTTTTTATAATGGCATTGATCAGGAATTTTGCAGCTTTTCTCAGAAAAAAATATTTAGGAGTCGGGTGTGATCTCATATTCTTTTATTTTATCCAGCAATGTTTTATAACTGATTTGAAGCATTTCCGCGGCCCGGGTTTTGTTGAAATTGACTTCCTGCAATACCTTCTTGAGCTTAATTTTCTCAACCAGTTTAACTGCTCTGGAACTGACCTGTTTAAGGCTGCCATGGAAATCGAAATCCTCGTTGAGCTGCAACGATTTTTCCGGAAGTATGATGTCAGTCTCGGTGATTTCATCGGTTTCGGCAATGATGACTGCCCTTTCAATGGTATTCTGTAATTCCCGGACATTACCGGGCCAGTGGTAATTCATCAGTTTGTTTCTGGCTTTTTGGGTTAGGGGGAGTTCATGTTTATTTAATTCAATGACAAATTTCTTGATGAAATAATCGGCCAGAAGTGAAATATCACTTTCTCTTTCCCTCAAGGGGGGCAGCCTCAGGGGAAATACATTGATTCTGAAATAGAGGTCCTTGCGGAAACGGCCATTGGCCACTTCCTGCTCAATGGGTTTATTGGTAGCGAAAATAAACCGGATATCCAGATCCTGTTGCAGGTTACCGCCGATTCGGCTGACTTTTTTATCCTCGATGACTCTCAGAATTTTTCCTTGCAGGTTGAAGGGTAGATCGCCGATTTCATCCAGAAAAAAAGTACCGCCCTGAGTGAGTTCCAGTTTCCCCGATTGGCGGACATAGGCATCGGTGTAGGAACCCTTTTCATGGCCAAAGAGTTCATTTTCCAACAGATTATCTGGGATGGATGCAGAATTGATGGCCATGAAGGGCTTGGATTTGCGGGGACTCAGGTTGTGGATGGCTCGGGCAAATAGTTCTTTCCCGGTTCCGCTTTCACCCAGAAGCAATACCGGTGTGTTGGTAACTGCCACCTGTTTCAGTTTTTCTGCCTCCTGCAAGATTTTCGGGCTGTTACCGATAATCTTGGATTCTCCCAGGGCTGATGAATAGGCCTCTTTGAAAATAATATTTTCCCGGAGTATCCGGGTGGATTCCAGTGCTTTTTGAATGATGAGCAGCAGATATTCCGGATCCACAGGTTTGGCGATAAAATCAAAAGCCCCTTCCTTGATGGCCTCTACGGCCTGTTCTATGGAGCCATAAGCGGTCAGTATAATAAAGGGAATTTTATTGGATTTGATTTTTTTAAAGAAGCTCAGTCCATCCATATCCGGAAGTTGAAGGTCTGAAACAATGACTGAAAAGTGGGTCTTTTGCAGAAACAACAATGCGGTTTTGACATCTTCTGCGATTTCAACACCATAGCCCTTTTCCGAGATGATGTTATCCAGCATCTCCCGCATTGAGCGGTTATCTTCAACCACCAGTATTTTTTCCATCTTCAATTCATTATAACGGATATGGCAATTTTTATCAAAAAAAGGCGGGCGGAATCGTGAATTGTCTTTTTCCGGTAAACCATTTTTGTTTTTTTTTCGTTATATGATATGACATTAAATCCAAATACAAGATAAACAGGTGACAACAAATGAAATGTAAATGTTTGTTGATAGTGGCTCTCTTTTTTCAATTAAACATGGTTTCAACCGCAGCGGAAACCGATAATCCAGCGGTTGTAAAAGCAGTGCGGCTGACCGAACTTGTAAAAATCGATGGTGTCCTGGATGAGTCGGTATGGAAAACTCCGGGGTATACTCATTTTTTTCAGCGGGATCCCAATGAAGGTGAAAAAGGTACGGAAAAAACCATTTTCTGGGTAGCCTATGATGATGAATGCCTCTATGTGGCCGCTCGCATGTTTGATAGCGAGCCGGATAAAATCATCAGTCGCCTGGGACGGCGGGATGATTTTGTTGAATCGGACTGGTTTGCCTTTTCCATCGATCCCTATTTTGACAAACGAAGCGGATTTCGTTTTGGTGTGAATCCGGCCGGCAGCATCATGGATCAAGCCCTGTTTAACGATGAATGGGATGATGAGACCTGGGACGGGATCTGGGAAAGTGCGGCCATTATTGATGATCAGGGCTGGACAGTTGAGATGCGGATTCCCTTCCATCAGTTGAGATTTAAAAAAAAGGCGGAATATGTATGGGGCATCAATGTGCACCGCATCATCAAAAGAAAGAATGAGGAACTGTGGTATGCACTGGTCAAAAAAGATGACAGTGGTTATGTATCGCGCTTTGCCCGGCTGGAAGGGATCAAGGATATTCATCCCGGCCGTCATATCGAGTTGCTGCCCTATGTAGCCGGAGCTGCGGAATTCAGTCCTGAAGATGAAGATGATCCCTTTGATTCGGGTCAGAATTTTATCTCTAATGTCGGCATCGATTTCAAGGTCGGTTTGAAAAGCAACCTGATCCTGGATGCCACGGTGAATCCCGATTTTGGCCAGGTTGAAGTGGATCCGGCGGTTATCAACCTGACAGCGTATGAGACCTATTATGATGAAAAGCGACCTTTTTTCATCGAAGGAGCTAACATATTCCGTTTTGGCCAAGGGGGTGCCCGGGATTTCTGGAGCTTTGGCTGGGGAAATCCCGCTTTCTTCTACAGCCGGCGGATCGGCCGTGCGCCCCAGGGCCTGGATTACCTGGATTATGACTATATTGATTCACCGGTCTGGACCACCATTCTGACCGCAGCCAAGTTAACCGGAGAAATTGGCAAGGGCTGGAAAATGGGATTTTTAAATGCCCTGACTACCCGGGAATATGCCGAGATCGACCTGGGAGGGGACCAGTCCACCCGGGAGGTAGAGCCCTTTACCTACTATGGCGTGTTGCGAACCCAGAAAGAGTTCAATGAGGGCAGGCAGGGACTGGGCCTGATTGCCACTTCGGTGGTCCGGGACCTGAAAACGGATGATTTGGTCGATTATTTGAATAACAAAGCCTTCAGTCTGGCCATTGACGGCTGGACCTTCCTGGATAAGGAGAAGGTCTGGGTGGTGACCGGTTGGCTGGGTGGGACAACCGTATCCGGAAGCACTGATGCCATCACCGAATTGCAGGAATCCTCACTTCATTATTATCAGCGGCCCGATGCCGAACATATAGAGCTTGATGAAGAAGCCACCTCCCTGAGTGGCTGGGCAGGTCGTTTTACTATTAATAAGCAGAAGGGTAATATTATGCTCAATGCGGCGGTCGGGGCCATCTCCCCGGGATTTGACAGCACAGACCTGGGTTTTCAGTGGAACGGGGATTATATAAACGGACATCTGGGGCTGGGCTACCGCTGGCTGAAACCCGGGAAAATATTCCGAACCGCCTGGATTATCGGTGCCACCAACCGCAACTATGATTTTGGCGGCATTAAAACCGGTGAAGATTATTATCTCCTGGGAGGCGGTCAATTCAAAAATTACTGGGGCGGTGAAGTGCTGACTGCCTATTCAGCGGAGGCCCTGTCTAATAACCTGACCAGGGGTGGCCCCCTTATGATTCATCCCTCATTCGTGTTTACCCGGATGAATTTTTATTCCGATGACCGAAAACCGGTGGTGGGATCTATTTTCGGAACCTATTTTGAGAATACGGCTGGTTCCCATTCCTGGACTGCCAGCTTAAGATTAAAGATAAAACCCAGCAGCAATTTGTCAATTTCCCTAGGGCCCGGCTATAACTATAATCATTTAGTATCCCAGTGGGTGGACAATTTTGACGATAGCCTGATGACCGACACCTATGGCATCCGGTCCGTATTCGCCACCCTGGAGCAAAAAACCCTCTATGCTGAAATCCGTTTGAACTGGACCTTCACCCCCAAGCTCAGCCTGCAGGTGTATTTACAGCCCTTTATTGCCAATGGACAATACAGCGGTTTCAAAGAACTGGCTCAGCCCGAAACCTTTAATTTCAATGAGTACGGACAGAACGGCTCGACCATCAGCTATGACGAAGAGTACGACGAATATTTCATTGACCCCGATGGTCCCGGGGCAGCCGAGGGCTTCTATGTGGAAAATCCCGATTTCAATTTCAAATCCCTCCGGGGTACTGCTGTGCTGCGCTGGGAATTTCGTCCCGGTTCCATCCTTTACCTGGTCTGGACCCAGAACCGTTCCGATGATTCCAATCCCGGAAATTTTCAATTTGGCCGGGAGATCGGGGATATGTTTTCTGCTTCAGGTTACAATGTATTCATGATCAAATTTTCTTACCGTTTCCAGTTGTAAAGGAAATCTTCCTGGCTATTTAAATA
>DAOVIP010000151.1 GCA_030671465.1 Candidatus Aminicenantota bacterium
CGGGAGCGGGAAAACCACCACCCTTTATGCCGCCCTGAACGAGATCAAAAATCCGGAAGACAAGATCATTACCATTGAGGATCCGGTTGAGTACCAGATCGATGAAATTACCCAGATTCCGGTCAATGAAAAAAAAGGCCTGACTTTTGCAAGGGGGCTTCGCAGCATACTCAGGCATGATCCGGATAAAATCATGGTTGGAGAAATAAGGGATCCGGAAACAGCCCAGATCGCCATACAGTCAGCCCTTACCGGCCATCTGGTTTTTACCACGGTGCATGCCAATAATGTATTTGATGTCCTGGGCAGGTTCATCCATATGGGTGTGGATACCTACAGCTTTATTTCCTCTTTGAACTGTATTATTGCCCAGCGTCTGGTCAGAGTCCTGTGCAAGGAGTGCAAAAAATCCCATACCCTGAGCACGGCCTATCTGGAATTCAACCGGATAAAAAGAGAGGATGTCGGTACCACTATCTATCAATCGACGGGCTGTCAGGAATGTTCGGGTACCGGGTATTCAGGCCGGACCGCAATCGGAGAAACTCTTGAATTGACCGATGAAATCAAGGAAATGATTCTGGATAAAAAACCCACTTCTGAAATAAAAAAAGTTGCCATGAAAAACGGGATGCTCCCGATTAGAAAGAATGGCCTGGAAAAAGTAAAAAAGGGTATCACTTCTTTGAATGAATTAAACAGGGTGACTGTAAAAGAATGGACATAATGAAGCTATTTGTTAGGTTCCGGACTCCGGTTCGGTTTTTTTACCTGGGTGATGAATACATTGAATTATACCGGATTCAAAATCAGCATGTTGAAAAGCAGGAAACCTGTGAGCAGATATCTGTTTTTGATATCAATTCTGACAAATTCCGGAAAATGCTCGATAAGATACCGAAAAAATCAGAGACCGGAGTGATTTTGAGCTCCAGCCATTTCATATTCAATATTCTTGAATTTGACCGGATCCCCCTGAGGGAACACCTGATGAAAGATCTGATTGAATGGAAAATAAAAAAGCAATTTCCCGAGGATATCAATCAATATGAAAATCATTTTTTTAAACTGGACCGGAAAAAAATTTTATCCATTCTGTTCAGAAAGGACCTGAAGGAGAGTATTGAAAATGTATTCACCGATCGTCAGCGGCCTTTGACTTATTTCGGAAATGCCACCATTGAAATCATGAACCATGTTTTCCGGGGAAAAAGTATTCCGGACTTTTTTATGGAGATTGATAATGATTTATGTATTGTTGTCTTTCAAAGCCATTCCATACCCTTTTATATTAGAAAATTCAGAATTGAGAGGGGAGAAGAGATGATTGAAGAGCTGAAGAAAACCCTGAGGTTTGTGGCCAGTAATTACGGCAGAAAACCGGTCAGCTATGCCCTCATCTCCCATGATGATGAGTTGCCAACCGGGATTCAGCAGGAATTGGGAAAATTGGAGTTGAAAGCACTGAAGTCTGATCAGGGGAAAGGATTGTTCTTGCCGGGTTGAAATGAAAAAAATCAAATACAATATCGCCAGCCAAAAAAAAATCAACCGGGTCCGGTTGTTCTCGCTCCTGGTTGGCCTGCTCCTGATTTCTATACTGTGTATTTTATTCGGAATGGATAGATTATTTGATGAGACCAGGCAGGAAAGGATAGAACGCCAGGAATTGGTATTATTAAAGGGAAAATTAATGCATGTTTCCCAGATGATGGATGATAACCTGAGTAAAATCGAAAAAATCAAGAAAAAGTGGAACAAAAGAGTGCGGTTATCCAACTCCCTGATTAGCGGAAAGAAATTTTCCATGCTAAGCATCTTCAATATTCTGGAGGAACAAATTCCGGACGGGGTTTTTCTGAATTCGGTCAGCATTCAGAACGACTCCAAATCTGGTATTCAACTTGATTTTGTATCCGGTTCCTTCAAGAGACTGATGGATTTGTACCGCAAGCTGGCCCGATTCAACCTGACCATAATAAAGGAATCGGTAACACCCAAAGGGTTAGCAAAATCCAGTGTTGTGATCAAAATTGAAAATGAAAGGAATTAAATACCTGGTATACACCTTTGCCGGAATTTTTATTCTGGGTCTGGTATTTTTGGTTTTTGCTTTTTCACATTCCTCCATAAAAAAGTTCTCCAGGGGAAATATAAAAACCGAGATTCAAAAGCTCAAGTCCAAAGAAATTAAGTTCTTACAACTAAAAAAGTCTTACCGGGATTGGCTTCAGGTAGAAAAATCCTTCAACCGTTTCAAAAGCGAATTTCTGTTACCCTTTGGTGAATTTTCTGATTTTAAGGCTCGATTTGAATCCCTATTGAAAAGAAACCTCTTAAATTCGTCTCGGTTGGGCTATGATATCAAGAATGTGACTCGCCAGATTGTCCGGGTGTCAATCGGATTTGAAGCCATTGGGCGTTATCAAAACTTGAAAAAAATGGTCCATGAAATCGAGCAAATGGACCGGATCATCTTTATGAAAAATTTGAAAATTGCCAAATCTCCCGAGGGTGTTAAGGCGAGTGTGGTGGTGGAGGCCTATTTTGTCAGGTAAAATGTTTTTATTGCTGCTGTCCTGTGTTTTTTGTCTCCGGGCTGAAGTCATTCATTTTTCCGAACTCAACCAAGATAAATTACCGTATACCTTCAAAAGGGATATTTTTTCTCCGGGAAAACTGATTTCAGCCGAGGAAATAGCGACTCTGCAGAACCAGGTATTGAAAGGTAAAACCATCATGGACCGGAACCAGGATGACTCCGAAAAGGAAATCCAGAGAAGTATCTTGTATGAGGGCTATATTGAAAAAAATAACCGGATTCATGCCCTGATCAGTCTTAATGGTGAGTATTTTGTGGTTGGGCAGGGGGAAGTCTTCATGGAAACCATCAAAATTGTAAAAATAGAAAAAAATCAAATCCTATTGGAAGTGGAGTCTCAACCCATTGTAGTTCAATTAAAGGGAGATAGTGATGATTAGAAAAAAAAGAATACTGCTTTCTTGTGTTATTTTGTTTTCCATTGTGATCATATTTCAATGCCAGTGCTCGATGCATTCCGAGAAGTTCAAAGAGGGAATGAAATATTACAAGCAGTGCGATTATGACAAATCCATTAAATACTTTGAGCAGGCTTTGAAAAAATATCCGGGCAAAAGGGAGATCAATGCCATGTTGTTTCGGTCGAAGCTCGGCAGTTATTATCATCACCTGGCTAAAGCCAGAAATTACAAAAATAATGACATGAAGCCGGAGGCGGAAAAGGAGTACACCCTGGCCCTGGCTATATTTCCCAATAACCAGAGATTGGGTGATGAATTCAATGCCTATGTAAACAAAGATAAAAAAAAGAAGACGGTTAAATTTGAATCCACCATTAAACCCCCGGTGACCTTGAAGTTGAAAGGGAATGAAAAGATTAAAATGGATCTGAGAAATGTCCCCATCACCAAAATATTCAAGAGCCTTGGCAAATCCTTCAATGTGAATTTCATCTTTGATAAGGATTTTCGGGACTTTCTCTACAGCATTGAGATTGAAGATGTTGGCTTTTATCAAATATTAACTCAGATGTGTATGGTTGCTAATCTTCGCTACCGGATCCTGGACAGTTCTTCAATACTTCTGTATGCCAATACCGCTATGAAAAAGAAGAACTTTGATTTGAAAGGAATCAAGGTTTTTTATCTAAACAATATCGTGGCTGAGGATGCCAAGAAATTGGTCATGACGGTTTTCCGCGATCAGCAAATCATGCTTCAGGAGGATGTGAACCTGAATACCCTGATCGTTAAAGCTTCCCGGGATACCCTGATGGATATAGAGGAATTCATTCAAAAGATCGATAAAGAAAGGAATGAGGTTGAAATCGATGTGGAAATAATGGAAGTTAATAGAAGTTTTCTGAAAAAGATAGGCATTGATTACGGAACCACACCCCTTTCCGTTTCCGCCGGAACCGTAAATGAAGATGAGGAGGCAGGCACCAGCACCCTGAATACCACCGTTAACTGGAACGATCTGGGAAATATCAATTTTATGTTGACTATTCCCAGCGTTGCCCTGAACATACTCGAAACCGATAGTGAAAACAAAATTATTGCCAAGCCCAACTTGAGAGGAGTAGAGGGTGAGGAAATCAAGTTCATGGTGGGTGAGGAGTTACCGGTTCCCAGTACCACATGGCAGGCCATGGCGGCAGGAGGTGTCGAAAATACCCCGGTAACCAGTTATCAGTATAAAAATGTGGGTGTTGAAATAAAAGTCACACCCTTTGTTCACAGCAATAATGAAGTGACTTTGAGAATAAAATTTTCCATGACTTTCGTGACCGCTTATGTTGATTCTTTTCCGGTTTTGGGCAAAAGAGAGCTGGAGAATGTCATCCGACTGAAAGAAGGTGAAACCAACATAATCGGCGGTTTTATAAAGGATGAGGTACGGGGTTCAATGAATGGCATTCCGATACTGTCAAAAATCCCGGTGCTGGGACTGCTTTTTGGTGCCAGTGAAAAGACCATTCAGCAAACCGATCTCATTTTTTCGGTCACTCCCAGAATCATCAGAAAGTCCACCCCCGGAAAAACAGACCTGGAACCGGTTTGGAGTAATATCCGGGACCTCAATCAATCAACTCCGGTATCGCCCGTGCGATCCCGGGATACCAGCAGAAGAAGGGCGAATCTACTTCGCCAGAATTCGGTAATGATTTCTCCTGCCCGCCGTAGAATACCGTTAAATAGTGAAGCTTTTTTCACCATCCGGCTGAATTCTCAAACTGAAATAACTACCCTTTCGATTGGCGGATCCATCTCAGGAGGGAATGTGATTGTGGATGAATTGAAAACCGATTTCTTCAAAAATGACGATGTCAGGATGCTGAGGGATTTTTCTTCCAGTTCATTTGATATTGGCTATTCATTTTTCGGGAAACCAGTCAAAAGTACCATACTGGCCCAGCTCAAGATCAGGTTTCTGGAAAAAGGTGATTACACCATTACTATTGATGATGTGACAGCTTATTCAAAAGACAAACGGCAAGTTGAAATAAAAACCTCGTCATCCGAGGTCCAGGTATACTAAATTTTTCCTAATGCCCTGCCACTCACCCCTTGATTTTACAATTGATTGAAATAGTAATAAATTATAATTAACCGCAATATTAATTATAAAATATTATTTAACTTTGTCTTTTAGTGTTTTTCCCGCTTTGAAAACAGGAACGTCCTTGGCTTTAATGGTCAATTTTACTCCGGTTTTCGGGTTGACGCCAACTCTCTGTTTTCTGTGAGATGTGGCAAAGGTTCCGAATCCAACCAGGGTGACTTTCCTGTTATTTTTGAGTTCATTGGATACGGTTTCAATGAAAGAATTGACCAGTTTTTCAGTATCAGCAACCTTTAAATTTGCTCTTTCTGCAATAGCCTTAACCAATTCGGTTTTGTTCATTATTACCTCCCGCAACTATTTTATTGAAAAGAAAGCTAAAAGTCAAGTTATAATCTGCATTTTTACAATATTTTATATTATTTTTGAATCTGATCAAAAAAGC
>DAOVIP010000493.1 GCA_030671465.1 Candidatus Aminicenantota bacterium
AACATGTTCAACCCGTCCGTGAAATGAATTCCGGGCAGAAGACTGCAATGGTTTTCTGGAAATAATAATATCATCGGACCGGATGGCAATATAGGCAAACCCGGCACTCTGCAGGGGGACATGAAAGGCAATCCCCTCCAACTGCAGGAAGTAGTCCCTGACCACACCGCCAAAAACATTGCGGTAACCTAAAAAATCAGCAATATCCTTGGTTTTCGGATGGCTGAAAATCTCATCCGGTTTGCCGCACTGGACAATCCTTCCATCCATTAAAATAGCCAGCCGATCAGCCAGGGACAGGGCCTCTTCAAAATCATGGGTGACATGGATAAAGGTGCGGGAGGGATCCTGATGCAGGTTCATAAATAGCTTCCGGGTTTTCAAACGTAGATTCCGATCCAGTGAAGAGGTGGGCTCATCGAAAAGGTAAACATCGGGTGAAATCGCCATGGCCCGGGCAATGGCCACCCTCTGCTTTTCTCCACCTGAGAGATGGTCAGTCCAGCGATCCAGCAAATGGCCAATCTCCAATTGATCAGCCACCTCTTTTACGGTCAGGATTATTTTTTGTTTGGCCTGCTTTCTGACCTTCAATCCGTAGGCAATGTTATCAAATACATTCAAATGGGGAAAAAGCCAGTAATCCTGATAGATAAAACCGATCTTTTTCGGGTCAATCCCGGTCACAATCCCAGAATCCGGTTTGATCAGGCCGGCGATTAGTTCCAGGATGAGTGTTTTCCCGGCTCCACTGGGACCCAGAATCACAAAAAACTCCCCGGGCCGGACTTGAAAATCAAGATCGAACAGTTCGAAATCCTGAAATTTTTTATTAATATTTTTTAATTCAATATTCATCTTTCTTCAAAGATTCTGATCACCACAAAGACCACCAGGCTGATCAACACCAGCAGAACCGTGACCGGCAGGGCATATTTAAGCCCGAAATTCTGAAAGCGTTCAAAAATTAAAACCGGCGCGGTCATGGGATGGTAAGCCAGAATGACCACGGCTCCAAACTCTGATATTCCCCGGCCCCACATCATGATGGAACCGGAGAAAATAGATTTCTTCACCAGGGGAAGGCTGATGGTTTGAAAGGCCTTCCAGCGACTGGCACCCAGGGTGAGTGCTGTTTTTTCATACCGTTCATCGATCAATTTAAAACCTGTTTTCACCGCATTGACCAGAAAGGGAACCGAAACAAAGAACATGCCCACGGAAATGGCTGCTTCGGTCCCGATGATCTGGAGTCCGCTGATTTTGGATAAAAAGGAGTTTCTTCCCCATACAGCCAGCAGGGCTATGCCCGCAGCTGTATGCGGAATAATCACCGGGAGATCGATCAGGCCTTCGATCAATTTTTTACCTTTAAACCGGCCCCTGGCCAGAATATAGGCCAGCGGGATGCCAACCAGCAACGCTGCCAGGGTGGCCCAGAGCGAGGCCCGGAGAGTCAAACCGATCGACTGATAGACCTCGGGCTGAAGTGTGGTATTTATCAGTTCAGAGACATCGGTTGAAAGTAAAATTTTCAGGATCGGTAAGCCGATCAATAAGATCAGCAGGAATCCCAG
>DAOVIP010000160.1 GCA_030671465.1 Candidatus Aminicenantota bacterium
ATCCAGGTTATTGGATACATATACGGCAAAAAAAGAGGCATCCACACCGCCCTGCTTCATCCGCACCAGATCCACATCGGTGCTGTCCAATTTATTGCCGATATTGACACCCCGCTCAATCATGGCCATGGGTGTGTCACAATGGGTGTCAATCACAATGGCGGAATCATGAATGGCCAGGGCTTTTTCCCACAGTTCCGGATCTAATTTCCGGGAAGATGTTGATAGGGTCAGGAAAAACAGAGACCAGACAACCAGGATGATCAATTTTGATTTCATGATGCTTCACTCTGAAAAAAAACCTTTCACGTTTTTTCATATCAGATAAGGGTTAAAAAGTCAAATGACTGTATGGGTTGCATACATATGAGACTCTGGGTAAGATTTTATCACATAATCAATGGGAGACAAATTTCACCGGATCTTTTGCACCGAGGTGATGAAAAAAGGCGGGCGGAGACCTGAAATCAAATTGAAGTGAAATCTTTTTTAAGATATACTTAATACGGAATATGAAAAAAAAGCAGTTACTGATCCTGGGATTGATTTTGTTGCTGGCCCTGGCCGTAATTTGGATAGGGCTGGTGCCGGCTGGGTCTGATGCCCGACCGGGGCCCATCATTATCTGCATGGGAGACAGCCTGACCGAGAGCGAATTCGGGTATTACCCCAAACACCTGCAGGGTTTGTTAAAACAGCAGGGTATTGCAGCCAAAGTGATCACGGCGGCCCGGCCGGGTAATACCTCGGGTGAATACCTGGACTATTTGAAGCGTTCTGGAATTTTGGAAAAAATCAGGCCGGACATGACCATTGTCATGCTGGGGACCAATGATGTCCGGGTGGATCGCGATCACACCCCGCTCTCCCGTTACCGGCACAACATGATCCAGATTATCAACCGGATCAAAGCCGGAAAAGCTTTAAGGAGATCCCCCACCACCATATTTATTGCTTCGATCCCGCCCATATTTAAGATTGATCTTCGCACCTTTGATGAAAGTTCAAAGAAGCGGGTGGAGGAGGAGATCGTTCCGGCTATACGGAATCTGTCCAAGCAGGAGCAGATTCATTTCATTGATGTATTCAGTTTTTTTCAGAAAAGACCGGAATTGATGGCCGGGATTCATCCCCGGAAGCGGGGATATTTTGGCCTGGCCAGGTTTATTTTTGACTGCATCCGGCCCTATTTGGAGGTTGAATGAAAAAGATATTGACCCGTTTTTTATTACCCCTGGTGATCACGGCTTTGATCCTGTTCTTTTTTTTCCGAGATATCTCCTTTATAGATATCAAAGAGAATTTTTTGAAAATCCCGCTTTCCACCCTGTTAGCCTTTATATTCCTGTCCATGCTGGGTACTTTGTTGAGAGCGGTTAAATATCATATACTGCTGTCCAGAAAGTTGGCTTTTTCAGATATTTTTCTGATTACCCTGGTCAGGAATTTTGCCGTTGATCTTCTCCCTGCCCGGTCAGCAGCCCTGATTTTTTACACCTACCTGACCAAAAAAAAGGGCCTGTCACTGGAAGAGGGAGCCTCCAGTTTTGTGGTATCTGTTTTCTATGACGGCCTGGCCCTGTCTTTCATGTTGGGTGGCCTGGTCTTCTTTCTGAAAACCGGGATAAACAAGACCGCCATTTATTCGGGAATATTACTGGTTTTCTTGGTGTCCGTAGGCATGATTTTTTTCTCCGACAAGGTTATCGGATTTGTACTCGGATTCAGGATTACCAGGCGTTTTAAAAAAATTGAAAATCCTTTAAAAAATATTCATACCTATTTGCTCAACCATAAAAGCAATTCCGAGAGGATAATCGTTTTTATTTTGAGTTTTTTCATTCGAATCATAAAATATATCTTCATCTATATGCTTTTTGAGGGAGTGGTGCAGATCGGGTGGGGGACCAAAATTTTCTCGGTATTTAGTTTCAGCCTGGCCATTACCGAGCTGAGTTCTCTGTTGCCCATCCAGGGGCTGGGCGGTTTCGGCACCTGGGAGCTGGCTTTTGCGGTATCGTTCGGGGCCATGTTCACTGCCTATGCGATTTCCAGATCCACCATTCAATCCGCCGGTTTTGTCATTCATATCACCACTCAGGTTTGGGAATATTTCATTGGCTTACTGGCCTTTCTCTATTTAAATATTAAAACGAGGAGACATTCCAAAAGAAACCTCAATTCAAATCAAACAGAATCCGATGCTACCGGAGAGTCATAAGATGAAGAAATGGTATTTGATCCTGCTGCTGACTTCCATTCTCTATTTGGTTCTCTCTGCCAGCAGAAAACAAAAAAAAGGCGGGCGGGAAATTCTCAGGCGCCTGAATTCCACCATGAGCCTGCTGGCCTGGTTTCTGCTGCTGGTTTACGGACTGGCTTTCATATACTGGATTTTTAAGAGTATTTTTTGAGGAAGTAAGACAATGCATCTGCAATCAATTGATTGGTTGTTGATTGGGATTTTCTTTCTGGTTTCATTGATTGTGGGCATCAGTGTAGCCCGGAAAGCCGGTTCCAGTGCGGTTGAGTTTTTTGCCTCGGGCCGTAATATGCCCTGGTGGCTGCTGGGGGTTTCCATGGTGGCCACTACCTTTTCTGCGGATACTCCCAATCTGGTGACCGATTTGGTCCGCAACCACGGGGTTTCCGGCAATTGGATGTGGTGGGCTTTTTTACTCACCGGAATGGTTACCGTGTTTATTTATGCCAAATTGTGGCGCCGTTTGGGCGTGTTAACCGATATTGAATTTTATGAGCTTCGTTATAGCGGAAAAGCAGCCGCATTTCTCAGGGGATTTCGCTCACTCTACCTGGGTGTGTTTTTCAATGTGATCATCATGGCCACGGTGTCACTGGCAGCCATTAAAATGGGCGGGGTCATTCTGGGAATTTCTCCGCTGCAGACCATCCTGATTTCATCGGTTATTGTGGTGGTCTATACCATGCTGGGCGGACTCCGGGGGGTTTTGATCACCGATTTTATTCAGTTTTTTATTGCCATGTTCGGGGCAGTGGCCGCTGCTTATATTGCGGTTACCCTGCCCCAGGTGGGGGGATTGGCCAACCTGTTCTCCCATGTGAATGTCAGCGATAAGCTTTCCATTCTTCCGGATTTTTCCGACACATCTCTCCTGATGACCGTCTTTGTCATTCCCCTGGCTGTGCAGTGGTGGAGCGTGTGGTATCCCGGGGCAGAACCGGGTGGGGGCGGATATATTGCTCAGCGCATGCTGGCAGCCAAAAACGAGAAACATGCCATGGGGGCAACCTTTCTGTTCAATATCACCCATTATGCGCTCCGGCCCTGGCCCTGGATCATTGTGGCCCTGGCCTCGCTGGTGGTTTTTCCGGATCTGGCCTCACTCAAGGCGGCTTTTCCAGATATAGCCGAAGGTATTGTCCGGCATGATCTGGCCTACCCGGCCATGCTGACCTTTCTGCCCGCCGGGTTGCTGGGATTGGTGATTGCCTCATTGATCGCTGCCTTCATGTCAACCATTTCCACCCATCTCAACTGGGGAGCCTCCTATATCGTCAATGATTTTTACCGGCGGTTCATAAAAAAGGATCCCCCGGAGAAACAGCTGGTCAGGGTAGGCCGGATTTCCATTATTGGGTTAATGGCCCTGGCTGCTGTGGTGGCACTTTTACTGCAAAATGCCCTGCAGGCCTTCCATATTCTCCTCCAGATCGGGGCCGGAACCGGATTGTTGTTTTTGCTACGCTGGTTCTGGTGGCGGATCAATGCGGCCAGTGAACTGGCTGCCATGATCATTTCCTTCCTGGTAGCGGTTTACTTTGAGTTTGTTCATGTCAGCACCGGATTGGTGGAATTGAATGAATGGCAGAGGCTCATTATAGGTGTTTTAATCACTACTGTGGGGTGGGTTTTGGTTACCCTTTTGACTAGGCCCACCGATAAAAAAACCCTTTTGAGATTTTACCGAACAGTCAATCCCGGTGGACCGGGTTGGAGAAAAATTCTCCGGGAGGCTTCCCAATCAGAAGAAGGCATGGATGAATTTCTTCGAGAGAAGTGGGATGTACCATCCGGTATCCTGGGAGCTTTTCTGGGTATAGTTGCCGTTTACAGTATTTTATTTTCCATTGGATTCTGGCTCTATTCAAATACCCTGGCCGCCACAATCAGTTCGCTGGTAGCACTGTTGTCTTCTTTTTTTCTCAACAAAATCAGAAAGAAAATTCGATTCAGATAAATTCCATATGAGTGAAAACTGGCGATTCTGGCTGTTCCTGATTATGATCCCGATATTGCTCTGTATGGGCAGTACATCCGATCCGGATTGTTTGGCCGACCGGGTCAACACCCTGGTGGGAACCGATACGGATTATGCCCTTTCCTGCGGAAATATCTTTCCGGCTGTGGCACCTCCTCTGGCCATGACCTCCTGGACACCCCAGACCGGAACGGGCCGGATCATTTACCAATTTCAAAACGGTTCAATCCAGGGCTTTCGGGGCACCCATCAATCCAGTGTCTGGCTGGGTGACTACGGAAGCCTGACCATCATGCCCATGACGGGTAAACTGATGATAAATCCCAAGGACCGGGCTTCGAAATTTAATCATGAACAGGAAGTGGCCAAACCCTATTTCTACGAGACTGTACTCTCTGATTATCAGATCCAGGTCCGGTTGACCGCTACGGAACGCTGTGGTTTTTTTCAATTTAGATTTCCCCGATCCTCTGAAGCTTACATTATTCTGGAACCCAGTTCGGGCAAGGGCACTATTCGTATCATACCGGAGGAGAACAAGGTAACGGGCATCAATGTTGACGGGGGAGACGGCAATCCGAAGAATTTCGGCTGTTATTTTGTGGCCTGTTTTGATAAGCCTTTTCACTCCTGGGGAACCTATGGAAACAAATCCATACGGTATTTTTCCAGGGGAGGGAAAGGGCAAAGCTTTGGCGGATCCTTTGTGCGGTTCAGGACCCGGCAGAATGAAAGCATTAAAGTTAAAATTGCAACCTCTTTCATGAGTTACCGGCAGGCCCGGTTGAATTTACAGCGGGAAATTCCCGGCTGGGATTTTGAATTGATCAAATCAAAAGGAAAGGCTGTCTGGAACCGGGAATTGGAACGGTTAGAAATCAGGGGCGGTACACTGGAACAAAAAATGACTTTTTATACGGCCCTGTGTCGTTCTCTGCGGTTTCCCCGTAAGATTCATGAACCGGACCTGGCCGGGAAACCCTATCATTACAGCCCCTATGACGGCGAAATTCATGAGGGTGTTCTAATAAGCGACACCGGGTTCTGGGATACCTACCGGGCTCA
>DAOVIP010000470.1 GCA_030671465.1 Candidatus Aminicenantota bacterium
CCCCTGTCCGGCCAGCCGGTTGAGGTGAGGGGTCAGGCTGCTTTTTTCACGGTTGTAAAAACCGATATAATCGGCCCGGGTAGTGTCCAGAGTGATGATGATCAGGTTGTGTTCTTTTAAAGAATCCGAACATATTGTACCCGAACCCAATAAAAAAAATCCCGTCAGGATTATAAAAAAAACTTCAAATCGAATTGTTTTCATGACAAAAATATTCTAACACAAAATTCCGGAAGATTATATACAGGATCCAAATCAGGTTAAATTG
Source organism: Candidatus Aminicenantota bacterium (assembly GCA_030671465.1). Lineage (GTDB taxonomy): Bacteria > Acidobacteriota > Aminicenantia > UBA2199 > UBA2199 > CAZOWT01. Next base: position 269 of record DAOVIP010000470.1, read on the forward strand.
GATAAGACAATGGTGGGATTCAATATGTTGAATCCCTGGCTCCTAAATAATTTACAAATGCTCCTCAAACCAGCCCAGCACCGACTTCCACCAGAACCGGGCGTTTTTTGGTTTTCGAACAAAGTGATCTTCATCCGGGAAATACAGCATTTTGGATTTTACACCCCGTCTCTGCAAAGCGGTAAAGAACATCAATCCCTGGGATACCGGCACCCGGAAATCTTTTTCACCATGAATGATCAGTACCGGAATTTTAAATTTTTCAACAAAACGGGCCGGATTGAATTTTTCAAACAAATCACTGTTCCATGGGGTTCCCCCATGTTCCCACTCTTCAAACCAGAGTTCCTCGGTGGAGTAATACATGCTACGGGAATCAAATATACCATCATGGGAAACCAGGCACTGAAAGGGATATTTAAACTGTTCGTGGTGACCGGCTATCCAGCTGATCATGTAGCCACCATAGCTGGCGCCTGCGGCAACTATTTTATTCCCGTCAATGAAATTATAATTTTCAACAGCATATTCCTGGCCCTTTACCAGATCAATAAACGGGGCGCCCCCCCAATCCCTGGAAACCGCATCGGTAAAAGGCTGGCCGTATCCCCGGCTGCCATGAAAATTAATGGCCACCACCACATAACCGGGGCTGGCAAACAGGCTTAAATTCCACCTGAAATGAAAATCATCTCCCCAGGCTCCCTGAGGTCCCCCGTGAATCAGAAACACCATGGGGTATTTTTTTTGTGGATCAAAGAAGGGCGGTTTTAACAGGATACCTTCCACTTCCTCATCCCTGGCTCCCCTGAATTTGAATAACTCGATTTCATTCATGGCCACATCGGCAAACACATCCCGATTGATGCGGGTAACCCGGATCAGTTTCTGGCTGCGGATATCGTATCGGAATATCTCTTTGGGCAGGGAGACCCTCTGGTTCAAAAATATCAGGGACCGGTTATCCGGTGATATGTGCAGGTCGGATGCATAAACCCGATGCAGAAGTTTCCGGATTTTTCCGGTTTTCAAATTCAAGCGGTAAATCGGATGGTAAACACTTTCTGTCACGTTGAAATAGAGATATTTTTCATTGGGCGAGAAAACAATCTCATTCACATTGAACTTAAATTTCTCGGTTAGATTTGTCCGGATCTTTCCGGGCAGGTGATACAGAATGATATCATTTTTATCCGCTTCAAATCCGGCTCTGGCCATGGACAGATAGGATAAATATTTGCCGGAGGGAGAAAACACCGGGTTCATGTCATTGCCTTGGTTGAGAACGGTGAGGTTCTGGTCTTCACCCGTGGACAGATTTTTTAGAAAAACATCATTATTGGTTGAAATGGCCACCATTTTATCGGTATTTTTCACATAGGCAAACCATTGTCCATCAGGAGAAAAAACAAAGTCCTGATGACCCCCGAGATCCAGGGGTGGTGTATCAAAATGACCGGGCGTCAAATCCGAGCTGGATCCCTGGTCAAAATCATAGAGAAAAACATGGCTTCTCTTCCCGTCCCGC
>DAOVIP010000089.1 GCA_030671465.1 Candidatus Aminicenantota bacterium
AATCGGGGTGAGAGGATTCGAACCTCCGACCTCACGGACCCGAACCGTGCGCGCTACCAGCCTGCGCTACACCCCGAATAGAGCCATTTTATCACAACTAATCAAATAATCAAAAGTACCTTTTCTTCCAGGCCCCGGAGGATTGCAACATTTCATACCGTTGGAGTTGAAATTATTTTTTTTAAAGGGTAAAATAAACCAGTTTTGATATGGCAAAAAAAGAAGGGGATAAATCCAAAGCAACATTTCTGGAGAGCAAGGAAAAATACCGTACCATAACCGAAAATATTAATGTGGGAATATACCGGAGTACTGCAGGTCCGGAAGGTAAATATATTGAAGTGAACCCGGCCATGTATGAGATGTTCGGATATTCCAGCAAATCTGAATATCTTATGATACATCCGGTTGATATCTATCAATTACCCGAGGACCGGGATAAATTCAGCCACAAAGTTCTCAGCCAGGGTTTGGTCAGAAATGAAATTTTGAATTGCAAGAAAAAAGACGGAACCCCAATCATTTGTTCCACCACAGCCATGGCTGTCAGAGATCATCATGGACAGGTTGAATATATAGATGGAATCGTTGAAGACATTACCGATCGTATCAAAACCGAACAGGCCCTCAAGGAAGCTCATATTCAGCTGGAAAACCGGGTAAGGGAGCGGACCTCCGAACTCCAAACGGCCAACCTTGAGCTTCGACAATCCGAAGCCAAATACCGCAGTCTTTTTGAAAACATGATCGAAGGATTATTCCTGACCCGGCCGGACGGAATAATCCTGGCCGCCAATCCGGCGCTGGTGAAAATGCTCGGATATGATTCCGAAACGGAATTGTGCAAAACCACCAATGTACAGGACCTTTATATCAACCCGGAATACCGGAAGGTTTTAACCCACAAACTGGAAAAAGAAGGTGAAGTGCGAAATTTTGAGTTGCAGCTTCGATGCAAGAGCGGCCGTAAAATCACAGTTCTTGAAAATGCCCGAATTGTCCGAGATGAACAGGGGGATATTTCTCACTATGAAGGTCTGCTAACCGATATCACCGAAATAAAAAAAGCAGAAGCAGATCGTCAAAAATTGCAGTCCCAGATGCAATATACTCAGAAACTGAAGAGTCTGGAAATCCTTGCCGGAGGGATTGCCCATGATTTCAATAATCTGCTGATGGCAATATTGGGCAATGCCAGTCTTGCCTCCAGTTATTTAGCACCTGAAGCCCTACCCTATAAATTTATTAAAAAGGTTGAAAAGTCATCAAAAGATGCCGCTGAACTCACCAATCAAATGCTGGCCTACTCGGGAAAGGGCAAGTTCATTCTGAAGGAAGTCAATCTTTCCGGACTAATTGATGATATGCGCCAGTTATTGAAAGCCTCCATATCCAAAAAAGTTTCTCTCAAATTCGAATTTGATAAGCTTCTGCCCCCAATTATGGCCGATTCATCTCAAATTCGACAGGTTATTTTAAACCTCATCATCAATGCCTCAGAGGCGATTGGAGAAAAAAACGGGACAGTGCAGGTAAAAGCCTATCGATTGAAGATGAATCGGGCCTCGTTTGTAGATGATTATCTGGATCCCAATCTAAAGGAGGGTGAATATATTTGCCTGGAAGTAAGCGATTCCGGTCCGGGAATGGAAGCCAATATCAAGAATAGAATATTTGATCCGTTTTTCACCACAAAATTCAGCGGGCGGGGATTGGGCCTAGCTGTGGTTTTGGGGATTGTACGGGGTCATAACGGTACCCTGAAGGTTTGGAGTAAACCTGGAAAGGGGTCATCAATAAGAGCAATTTTGCCTATAATGGAGAAAAAAACCAAAATGAAAACCCAGGAGAAATCAAATCACGATGAGAAAAGCAGAGACGCCAAAACCATTTTGGTCGTCGATGACGAGGAGGCGGTTCTGGATGTGACCAGCAATATGCTGGAGTGTGCTGGATTCAAGGTTTTAAAAGCCATGGATGGGCGTGAGGGGGTGGATGTTTTCAGCCGGCATAAAGAGAGAATTGCTCTGGTCCTTCTTGATACCACCATGCCCAACATGGATGGAGAAGAGGCATTTCGGGAATTGACCCGCATAGAACCAAAAATTAAAGTGATTCTTTCCAGTGGATATAGTGAACAGGAAGCCACCAGTCATTTTATCGGGCAGGGATTGGCGGGATTTATCCAGAAGCCATATTCACTGAATCAACTTATCGACAAGTTAAATGAAGTCCTGATGGTTCCGGACTGATCTGGTTTTATAGGAAAATTCAATTCCACTATCACTGAAGTATCAATCTCCAATGATTTTTACATATACCTTTCTGTTTCTAGGTCCATCGAATTCACAAAAAAAAATCCCCTGCCAGGTACCTAAAACCAGTTGACCGTCCTGGATAATGATCGTCTCAGAGACAGAAAAAAGACTGGACATAATATGAGAGGGGGAATTACCCTCCAGGTGCTTGAAGTATGACTGGTGGGGAATATTTCGACTGATGAACTCCCTGATATCGGATCTGACCGATGGATCCGCATTTTCGTTAATGGTTATACCGGCAGTGGTATGTGGTGTAAACACCAGCAGGATTCCATCCCGAACTCCAGAATCCGACACCTGGGATTCGATTTCAGAGGTTATATCATAAAAATCAATGTGCTTTTCCGTTCTGAGATGGATTGTTTTAAAGGAGCCATGTTTACTCTCCATCACTCACCTACCTGCGATTGGTGTTTCTCACTAAATATGATTGCCTGGAAAGTCTCAATTTCCACCCCGCGTTTCCACTCATCACCAGGCAGTCCGGCTTTCATACAACCGTAGGAAATGTACTGGTCCAGTGTCCAACTCTGTTCCAGGGGAACCTGGGGCAAAAGCAATCCCCGGTTAAATCCCTTGCTGATGATTATTCCGTCCCTTCCTACCTCAATTTCACTCACTTGTGTGATTTTTTTCGGAACGGTTAGAACCGATATCTCTATATCAATTGCTTCCAGCTCCGGCAATGAAACCGGTTCAAACCTTGGATCCTGAGTGGCAGAAGCAATGGCGTTGTCCACTATTGCCTCAGACAAGGGCTTCTGGGGTAACGGATACCCAATACATCCCCTTAAAGCATTATCCATATGCAGGGTAACAAAAACGCCCATTTTTTTTTTGTATTCGGGATTATGATACGAGGGATATTCGACCTTTCCGCTTTCAAGAAATAATCGAATGGTCTTTCTGGCCAGTTTTAAAAGTTCTTTTTTCTCCTCACTTCTGAAATTTCCATCCATTATCCCTTCTCACTTCCCGAAATCGGCACCCACTGTTTCTGACCTGACTGATCATCAAACCGGCACAAGAATATTTTTCTGGAATGATTCTTAACCTGGATAATAATATTCTCGAGAAACCAATCATTTAAAAATGCCTTCCCATTGATAAAGAATACCCCAAGCAATCGGTCACTGAAATGATTGAAAACCTGAGGATATATCCGATTGATACTGTTTTTTGTGAAACGTAACGGGAAAAAACTTTCAATAATTAAATACCGACCTATACTGAATCCGAATAAAAATCCGGTCTCGATTGAATCCAATTCAGATAATACATCCAGCTGCAGCCTGGCCCCCGGGCTGAATTCAATTTTCATAAGACCGTTCTCATCCTTGCCTAAATGCTCAATAAAACTGCTGCCAGTAGAGGAATCATAATCTCATGGGCGCCGACAAAGTAATACCCTTTTCCCCCATTCAAAACCGGTCGTCTGACCACATTTTCATAGGGACGATAATGTTTGTTAAAATCAAAAACAGCTGTATAAAATGCATCCAAGCGAATATCCTGAGCTGTGCAAAAGGCAATAGCTTTCAGAAAAACTTCGGGTAATATCACGTTTGAACCGATATTCATATAGACGCCCCCGTCAGCCAACTGAGATATAATCGATGAAAGCAATAAAAAATCCTTTTCTGCCAGTGCTCCCATGATACCACCGTCAAAACTGGGATGGTAATGAATGAAATCAGTCCCGATGGCCGGATGAATGGAAATGGGAATATTCATTTTATAGGCATGATACAGAACGCTGGACTGGTTATGGGGAAACTCCGATTGAATCAAATAATGACCAATTGACTCCCCGCATCCGAATCCATTTCTATATCCATCCTTCAAGGCAATATTCAAGAACAAACCGGTCTCTTCGGTATTACCATAAGTACCTTTATGCAGATTCTCTGCCACATCCTCCGAAGTTTTACCGCACAAGGCTATCTCAAAATCATGAATCATAAAGGCCCCGTTTATACTGATGGCCGAGACCCACCCTCTTTCCATCAAATCAATGATAATGGGATTCAGACCCACCTTTACGGTATGGGCACCCATTCCGAAAATAATAGGTTTGTCTTTTTTCCGGGCATTTTTCACGTGTGCCGAAAACTCCAGTAAATCTTTGGCCGCTAAACTATGCGGTAACGAGTGCATGAAAGATTCAAAACTTGATCCCGGAGCAAAGGGTTGGGCAAAACTGTCGATCTCAACCAGAGATTTTCTATCGTTGATGGAAATAGTTTTTAAATTCTTTTTGTTTAACGGGGGATATTTCTTATACGGCATTCTGAACCCTATTTCTTGGAATATTTAATGAGATACTCTATTCCGCTGTATATGGTTAGAAAAGTGGCAAAATACAGTAAAAAAGTACCGGCTTTCAATACAATAGATTCATAACCAGTCACTTTGTTATGCAGGATCAAAATGGAAATGGAAATGATTTGAAACAGGGTTTTTTTCTTGGCAATCCAGGATGCAGAAAATGCGGAATCCTTGACCAGAAAATAAAATCGGAAAGCAGTGATGAAGATTTCCCTTAATATGATAACCGCTGCTACCCAGGTTTCGACAATCTGAAGATAAACCAGGGCCAGCAATGCAGCCGATACCAGCAGTTTATCGGCCAGGGGATCAAGGAATTTGCCCAATTCTGTGATCTGATTGTATTTTCTGGCAATATATCCGTCAATCCCGTCGGAAATCGAGGCAATAACAAAAATTATCAAGGCAAAAATCTCTTTATTTTCCATCTCGGTCAGTAGAATAACCAAAAAAACCGGGACCAGAATAATTCTTAAAATGGTGATAAAATTTGCCAGGTTCATGGTTTGACCGATCACCCATATTTTATACTTTAAATAATCAAAAAGCAATAAATTCAGGTTATTGATAATAAAATTATTCTGTGATAATCTGATTTGATGAAAAAATCAATCAGCTTGGTTCTGGTCACCTGGTTGTTTCTTCCCTGCCTGGGCCTGGATGTTGAGACCATCAAGCAAATCCGTCAGAAAGCAGAGCAATATTACCCTCAAGCCCTGACACTGAGAAGACATTTGCATCAATGTCCGGAGTTGTGTTTTCAGGAAAAGGAAACCTCTGAGTTTATCGCCACTTTTTTGGAAAAACTGGGCCTAAAAGTCCAAACCGGTATCGCCGGGACCGGCATCAAAGCCATACTCCGGGGCACCAGAAAGAAGCCTGTTTTTGCTATCCGGGCCGACATGGACGCGTTACCAATTACCGAACAAACCGATTTCCCCTATGCCTCCAGAAATCCGGGAAATATGCATGCCTGCGGACATGATGCCCACATGACCAATGTGTTAATTACAGCCAAGATCCTGTCTGATCTGAGGGATCGGATTCCCGGTACCATCGTGTTTATTTTTCAACCCTGCGAAGAAGGACCACCTCCCAACCAGCCCGGTGGTGCCCAGGCCATGATTCAGGAGAAAGTCCTGAGAAATCCACTGGTAAATGCCATACTGGGCCTTCATGTTTTGCCCGGCATTCCGGTTGGCAGTATTGGAATCCGCACCGGACCGATCATGGCCAATGTAGCCTCCTTCTATGTGAATATTTTCGGAAAGGCCAGCCATGGTGCCTTCCCCCACCAGGGAATTGATGCCATTTATGTGGCCTCCTCTGCGATTCAACAGTTTCAATCACTCATCAGTCGATTCAGAGATCCAAAAGAACCGGCGGTTCTGTCGGTTGGCAAAATAAAAGGTGGTGTTCGAATGAATGTGATTGCTGAAAAAGTTGAACTGGAGGGAACCGTTCGTACATTTTCTTTTGAACTGCAGGACAAAATTGCTGAGGGAATAGAAAAAATTTTGAAGGGATTGGCTGTGGCCTATGGAATCACCTATCGATTCACCTTCAGCAAAGACGCTCCCTTTGTGTACAATGATCCGGAACTCACCGAGTTTTTCATACCTGTTTTTGAAAACATACTGGGAAAAAATCAGGTTCAGAAGGTTAAACCCATGTGCATAGCCGAGGATTTTTCTTATTATTCACATCAGATTCCCACTGTGTTTTTCTTCCTGGGAACCGGTGATACCTCTCCCCTTCACACGCCCACTTTTTCGGTGGATGAAAAAATTTTGAAAATTGGACCAATGCTTTTTGCCGGGGCAGCAATTGCCTATTTAGAAGGTTTTCAGCCCTGAAAACGTCCACATGTGAATATCCGAAAATATCAATTCAAGAAGGCTTCAAATCGATCCTTCTTGGCTTTGCAGATGGGACAGACTTCCGGAGGCTCCTCACGGGCACATAAATAGCCACAAACGCGGCATCTCCAGACCGGATAGGAGAGCGAAATCCCTGACCCAGATTGGACAGTCGGTTTTTGTTCCTGCCGGATTCTTGCGGATTGACGTCTTTCCGGTATGGATTCAGCAATCTTATTCCCTGCCAGAACAGTCTGTGAGACATAGAGAGCACAATAACAGACGTCAAAATCATTCAAATCCGGGTCTCTGTAGTCACAAGGACATATGATATCCAGATCCAATTGTTTTTTTCCGGCAGCCAGACGACAGGGACAGGCCATATAACCGTATCTTTTCTGATTGACAATCAAGCCCATGACCAGCTCTCGTGTGAATTCGATATCCGGATTCAGATGATAACCGGAGGCCTCTGTTTCCCGGTTTAATTTTTCAAAAAGCCTGTCAATCTCCTGTTCACTAACAGCGGAATTGTCGTTACTCATCCCAAGGCTTCCCTTATTTCATCATTCTTATAACCGACAATACATCTTTCCTTATCAATTACCAGGGTGGGGAACGAACAGGCCGGATTCCAGCGCCTTATTTCTTCCTCGACCTTTTCCTTCTCATTTTCATCCAGGA
>DAOVIP010000130.1 GCA_030671465.1 Candidatus Aminicenantota bacterium
CAACATCAAGGATAGCTTGATTGTGGTAACGGATTATAAAGCAGCTAAAAATCGTCTGGTTTTGGTAGATACGAAAAATCCCGGTAAAGACAACTGGAAAACGTTGATTCCGGAAAAAGACGATCCCCTTCGTAGTGTGAATTTAGCGGGTGGCAAACTGTTGGTCAGCTATCTTAAAGATGCCCATAGCCGAGTCTTTCAATACAATTTAAAGGGTAAAATGGAGAAAGAGATTCCCCTGCCCGCCCTGGGATCAGCCTATGGCTTCTATGGCAAAAAAGAAGACAAAATTCTCTTTTATACCTTCACTTCTTTCACTTACCCGCCAACGATTTACAAATATAATGTTGAATCGGGCAAATCGGAAGTATTCCGACGGTCAGAGGTTAAGTTCAATCCAGCTGAATTCACATCCAAGCAGGTGTTCTATAAGAGTAAAGATGGTACCCGTATACCGATGTTTGTTGTCCACAAAAAAGGATTGAAATTGGATGGAAACAATCCTGTCTATCTTTATGGTTATGGTGGATTTAATTCCAGCCAGACTCCATATTTTAGTTCCTCAAAAATTCTACTATTGGAGAATGGAGTGGTTTTTGCTCTGGCCAACCTGCGGGGTGGTGGCGAGTATGGTCAGGATTGGCACAAGGCTGGGATGTTGCTTAAGAAGCAAAATGTTTTCGATGACTTCATTGCTGCGGCTGAATACCTGATTAAAGAAAAGTATACATCGAAAGAAACATTGGCCATTGCAGGCGCTTCGAATGGTGGTCTTCTGGTGGGTGCTTGCATGACCCAGCGGCCAGATCTTTTCAAAGTGGCCCTACCCGCCGTCGGTGTAATGGATATGTTGCGTTACCATAAGTATACCGTTGGATGGGGTTGGGTTGTAGAATATGGAATCAGCGATAAAGAAGAATACTTTAAGAATCTCTACTCTTATTCACCCCTGCACAATATCAAAAAGGGACTATCTTATCCCGCCACTTTAGTCACAACCGCCGACCACGACGACCGCGTAGTACCGGCTCATTCATTTAAATTCATCGCAACCCTTCAGGAGAAACATAAAGGTAGCAATCCAGTCATGATACGAGTAGATGTAAAATCAGGTCATGGCGCCAGCAACCTCACCAAGGCAATTGATAAGATTACTGATGAATATGCCTTTATGTTCTACAACCTGGGAGTAAAAGTAAAGTAATAAACTGGACTGACAACCAATATTTATTTATAAGGGGTCAAATCTTCAGTTGACGTTTAAAACAAAATCCTTCTACTCTTTCTTTTATTGAGGTAGGAATTCAAACCGGTATCTATCCGGTAGATTTACTTTTTATTTTGCTTATGTTTATAATTAAAATAAAGGTGAAAACAGTGGTTCATCAAAATAGGATAAACAAGCATAAGGCCTTTGTTTGAAAAAGATTGGGTTATCCCCTATTATCAAGTATGATTGAGTTAAAAGGTGTTTTTAAAAATTTTGGACATACCGTGGCATTGAGGTATATTGATTTGGTCATTAAAAAGGAGGAGACCGCAATCCTGATCGGACCGAGTGGATGTGGCAAATCAACTCTCCTTCGCTTGATTGTAGGGCTGATTCAACCGGAATGGGGGATGATATCCATAGATGGCCATCCGGTACAACCTGAAAACCTTTTGCAGCTTCGCCATCGGATGGGTTATGTGATCCAGCAAGGGGGATTATTTCCTCATCTTACAGCCGAGCAGAATATGACAATTATGGCCCGTTATTTGAGCTGGGAAAAAGAGCGGATTATCAATCGGATTCATATGCTGGCAGAATTGACCCGTTTCCCCAAGGATAGATTGAATTGTTATCCGATTGAACTCTCTGGAGGTCAACAGCAACGGGTGAGTTTAATGCGAGCCCTGATGCTAGATCCTGATATATTATTGTTTGATGAACCTCTGGCCGCTCTTGATCCTATGATTCGTTCTGAGCTGCAGCAGGATCTAAAACGAATTTTTAGGTTTCTTAAAAAGACGGTTATATGGGTTACCCATGACATGGGTGAGGCCAGTTATTTTGGCGGTCGAATCATTCTTTTAAAAGATGGATGTATCTTACAATCCGGTTCCTTAACCACACTGGTCCGTTCACCTGCAGATCCTTTTGTCACCCGCTTTATCAATGCCCAGCGGAGTCCACTGGATATTCTTCTAAAGGATTCACCGTGAAACCAGTCAGAAAAAAATCAATTTTTCTATTCATTATGGGTGTAATAATAATTTTTTTTGCTTCTCCTGTTCCAGCTGGTTCTGATTCCACGGTTGTAATTGGTTCAAAAAAATTCACCGAATCGGTGATTCTGGGAGAAATGATGGCTCAACTGGTCCTGAAATCAGAAGTTCAGACAGTGCATAAGCGGGAGCTGGGAGGTACCCGCATTTTGTGGAATGCTCTTTTAAAGGGAAATATAGACGTTTATCCTGAATACACCGGTACCTTGAGTGAGGAAATTTTTTCCAATGAGAAGATTCATAATTTGGAAGCCATGGTTGAAATGTTGAAGAGGCAAGGTATATTGATATCCCGGCCACTGGGCTTTGATAATACATATGTCATCGGTATGAAAAGGGAACGAGCAGAAGAATTAGACATCAATAAGATTTCAGATTTGAGATTCTATCCTGATCTGAAATTCGGTTTCAGCAATGAATTCATGGATCGGGGGGATGGTTGGCCCAGTCTGAAGACACACTATAAACTTCCCCAAAAGGATGTACGTGGTCTGGATCATGATATTGCTTACCGTGGTTTGGAAACCGATTCTGTCGATGTCATTGACCTTTACTCAACCGATGCTGAAATTTTATATTATGGCCTTCGGCGATTGAAGGATGATTTGGAACATTTCCCCCTCTACAAGGCAGTCATACTGTATCGAAAAGATCTCAGAGAACGATTTCCCCGGGTTGTTGACAGTTTGCTTTTACTGGAGGGAGCCATTTCCCAGCGTCAGATGACCCGGATGAACCAGCGTTCCAAACTGGAAAAGATACCGGAAAACCGGGTTGCCGCAGAATTTTTGACTGATACCCTTTCCTTATCAATTCAACCGAAAGAAGAAACCATGTTGGATCGTTTTCTTACCCATACCGGAGAGCACCTCTTGCTGGTTTTGTTGTCGTTAACCGCTGCCATCTTTTTTTCCATTCCCCTGGGAGTAGTGGCGGCAAGATATTCAAAAGCCAGTCATATTATATTGGGATTTGTTGGTATGATCCAGACAATTCCTTCTCTGGCATTGTTGGTTTTCATGATTCCCTTGCTGGGAATAGGGGGGCCACCGGCCTTGATGGCTTTGTTTCTTTATAGTTTGTTGCCTATCGTGCGCAATACCTATACCGGCCTCCATGACCTTCCCGTTTCTATCCGGGAATCTGCCCGGGCTCTGGGATTATCCTCTTTTGCCCGGCTTCGTCTGATTGAATTACCGATCGCATCCCGGACCATTTTGGCAGGCATCAAAACCTCAGCTGTCATCAATGTTGGAACCGCAACACTTGGTGCGCTCATAGGGGCGGGTGGATACGGTCAGCCCATACTTACCGGAATCCGCTTGGATGATATGGGACTCATTCTCCAGGGAGCAATACCTGCTGCCGGTCTTGCCCTTCTGGTTCAATTTGTTTTTAACCTGCTTGACCGGATCTTTATTCCCAGGGGATTGCGAATAGAAACCACAGTCCTATAACCCTTATTTTTGTGCTTTTTCCGGTGAAAAGAAAGATTATATTTTGAAGCGATAGGTGAATTTTAGCATGAAAATATTGTCACCCGGGGCCCTGACCATTCGGCCGATATCCCTTCCGAAAGCGAAATCCCCCGGATTCTCATAGTCGGCCCTGTTCTGGGTCCACACCAGGTAAAGGGTTGAACCGGGACGGTATTCCCATCTTAACACCACGGTTCCCCGGAGTGATTTAAGGTTGAAGTTGGGATCGGAAATGGAAAAAATATCACCGCCGTCACCCGGATTGATGGTATATTCTTCGTTCACATATGAAATTGTGGATGTACCGGTGCCATAAATATTGAAATCATAGCTTCTGGGCCGGGCAAATTCTTTCAGGTTGGTATAATTCCCTACCGAGATAAAGGGCTGTATATAGGCCTGCAGACTGAGCTTGGGTGAAAAGATCCAGTTCAACCGGATCGAACAGGCCAGGGTGTCCTGTTCCAGATCGGCAAATATGTGTCTGGTCCCGTAGGTTTCGGTCATGACCGGATCGTCTATGTTGGCCACCCATTGTGAACTGTTCCGCAATTTTTCATATTGGGGAGAAACCGATATGTAAAAATTGCTGGCGGGTTTCCATTCCAGAGTAATGGCTCCCAGATGGGTGGTTCTTCCCCAGTCATTGACAAGGTGAAATCCTCCAAACCCAACCACCAGTGGTTTTCGTCGGTCACTGGACACATACCAATCGAACCAGTTATAGGTCTGCAGAAGCATGAGTGGTCCACCCCGGGTACGGGTTTGATCCCATCGCTCGGGATTATAGCTCATCTGAAAGTAAGTCTCCCAGAAATTTTTTAGTTTGACATTGGCAATACAGATCAACCGCTGTTCCCCGACCAGGTCCCAGTTGAAATTGTAATTCCTCTGGGTGAATAAAAGCAATTGCCATTCCCGGATAAATTTCCATTTTTTAAAGGACTCGTATCCCACCATAATATGGCCGTTTATCACATCCGCTGTATACTGAAAACCCAGATCCCTGGAGTCAAATCCGGGGGATATCATCCCCAGTGCCGCATTGAAAAGAAAGTTTCCCTTCTCTTTATTCAAGGTAAAACGGCCTGACCAGCCGTTTAAGGTGGTGACATCTTCATCCAGTTCGACATGATCCTGATCCGGACGCTGGTAGTAATGAGGCCAGGATTGTTGAAGATCATAAATCTTTTCTTTGCTGCCTGAGACCTGTGTGCCTCCCAGCCATCCGGTCAGAACCCAGACCTTTTTTTTGTCCAGAAAGGTCCAGCCGTCAATTCCCAGACTGAAGGCTTTTTCATTGAGCGTGGCCTCCAAATTTTCATTACGAAGGTCTCTGAGCAACGAGGTGGCAATAAAACCCAGGCCCTGTTTGCCTTCATTGAATTCTTTGTTCAACCGCAAAACCGTGTAATTGGAAAATGGCTCCACCTCGGCCTGGGATTGTTCTCCATCCAGGTCAACCCGGGCATATTCTCTCTGGGTCATGGCATTCATAAACCCGAGATTCCAGTCCTTTCCGATTTTACCGGTTACCTTGGCGGCCATCAGAATGGTGGTCCAGTCCGGATAGCTGACATATCCGTCAGTATCAACCGATCCCTGGGGAGCCTGGCCGATTCTTCGGCTGTAAAAAAAACTCGGATCTCCCCAGTCGGCACCGATTCTGCTGGTGGCACCACCGATACCGAACCTGAAAATATTGGCACCTTCCAGAAAAAAGGGCCTCTTTTCACTGTAGTAGGTTTCAGCTGCACTGAGATTAATCACAGCTGGATCGACTTCCACCTGGCCGAAATCCGGATTTATGGACAAATCCAGGGTCAGGTTGCTTTTAAAGCCGTATTTAATATCCACCCCACTGTTGGCTAAAAAATCCTCTCCGGTGGCAAAGGGATTTCCCTCTTCCTCGGTGCTGAAGTCGGCCTTGCCCACCAGGTAGGGAGTCATTTCAAAGAGTTTCTTGGGCTTGATCCCACTCATGCCATTCATCCGGGCAAATCGGGAAACCACCCCGCTCTCGGTCTTGGGACACCAGGAATAAATGACGATTTCATTTTTTCTTATAATATAGCGTTTGAAATTCACTCCCCAGGTGTATTCCCCGTCCTCTTTCTGTTTGAACCTCAACTGGTCAAAGGGTATTCTCATTTCGACTGTCCATCCTTTTTCATCAATCCGGGTTTTGACTTCCCAGATCCCATCCCAGGAGCTGTCACTCCAGCTGTCATTGTACAGGGTCCAGTCGACAATGGAGCCCGAGGGATTAACAGCAAATATGAATCCGCTGC
>DAOVIP010000092.1 GCA_030671465.1 Candidatus Aminicenantota bacterium
ATTATTGCCGGATTGATCCTGCTGGTGATTCAAAAAATAAAGGATATCGGAATTTTACTTTCCTATGGAGCCACTCCCAAAATAATCAAGCGAATATTTTTCATCCAGGGCAGTATCATCGGGGTATTGGGTACCACCCTTGGGGTGGTCATCGGAGTGGTTTTTTGTTTTTTAGCCAATAAATTTGAACTAATTGGTGTCCCGGCCGGAATGGAAGAAATTTATCAATTGAGTTATATACCCTTTAACATTTCTTTGTTTGATCTATCAGCGGTTATTCTGGCTTCTCTGTTGATCAGTTTTGTGGCCACCCTGATCCCATCAAAAAAGGCTGCTTCTGTGAATGTAGTGGAGGCGGTTAAGAATGAATAGCCCGGGACCGGTTCCGGGAATTGATATTTTCAGTGATCAGGCGGCCACGGTTTTAAAAAACCGAAAAATTGCCCTGGTCACCGGCAGCTCCAATGTGGACTCCTCGGGGAGACCGGTCTATTTGCAGGTCATGAAAATGGCAGGCCAACGACTGAAGGCGATCTGGTCACTTCAGCATGGCTTTTTCGTTGATCAGCAGGATAACATGATCTTCTCCCGGTCTTTTTTCTGGGAGGAAATGGGGTGTAAAGTGTTGAGTTTATACGGGGATGAGTGCCTTCCCGCCCAGGATTCCCTGAAAGATATCGATGCCCTGCTGGTGGATGTTTTTGATGTGGGAACCCGGGTCTATACTTTTTTGAATCATGTGGTCATGATCATGAAATATCTGTCCGGAAGGGCAATAGATCTGATTGTTCTGGACCGTCCCAATCCCCTGAATGGAATCGATCATGAGGGGAATATTCTGGATGAAGGTTATTTCAGCCTGGTGGGCATGCTGCCGGTTCCCATGCGGCATGGCTTAACGGCCGGAGAATTTTTAAGCATGGCCTTGACCTATTATGATATTGATATGAATTTGGAAATCGTAAAAGTTCAGAAATGGCAGCGACAGGAATATTTTAAGGGAATATGGTCCTATCCCTCTCCCAACATGCCCTCATTGAATACGGCACTGGTTTACCCCGGAGCGGTAATCTTCGAAGCCACCAATCTTTCAGAGGGGAGGGGTACCACCAGGCCTTTTGAATTTGTCGGCAGTCCGTTTCTGGATAGCCTCAAACTGATTGATGCCCTGAAAGCTTTGAAATTAAACGGGGCTGTTTTTGTTCCGGTTTTTTTCAAGCCCGAGTTTTCCAAATATTCAGGCCAAGTGTGTCAGGGAATCCAGGTAATTCCCCAAAACCGGATTGAATTCAAAGGCTTTCAGGTGTATTATGAAATCCTCAGGTTGATCGTTGACCGGTATCCCCGTCAATTCAGTTGGAATCCACCGCCCTACGAATTCGAATACCAGCGTTTACCCATCGATATGATCTGTGGGACTGATTTCATCAGAAGATCGCTGGAGGCGAATATGCCTTTTGAAGCCATCAAAGCGGGTATTGATTCCGGTATTCGGGATTACCGGGACCAGGTAGCAAATTTTTTGCTGTATTAGAGGTCGGAACCGATGATCAAGGCTTTTGCTATTGAAATAAGGGCATGATTTATATACAATACCAGTCTGATCAGAAGGAGACAGGGTTTTAGGACCGGAACCATGCTCAGGGAATATTCAGTTGAAGTCTGTAATCAATTGATGGAGAAGTTTCGACATCTCCGCTTGGTCCGTCCCATGCGGATATCCCATTACGATGCGGGTACAGAAGTGGATTTTGATATTGTCGGGGTGGAGAAGCGGAATAAAGGTCGGGTTCGCTTTTTGGTGGAATCATTTGCAGGCGGGGGATTCGCCGGCCAGGTATACCGGGTCCGGGTAATTAGTCTGGATACCCCTGAGGGTCCCATCGGTTCCCTGAGACTGAAGGGAAGATATGCGTTGAAAATCCTCATCCCTGCCTCCGGTTTTGCCCGGTTCTTTCGCAATCTTTTGTACTGGATCGGGTTTCAGGGTTTTTTTCAGCATCAGGTCAATCCCGAGGCCGTCCGGGCCGGTGCTCTCTGGCAGAAATTTTTTCGAAGGGGGGCCAAACTGCGCTTGGGTGATGAAAGTATGATCAATGATGTTCAGGCCATCCTGGTGGACATGAATCTAGGCAGTTGCGGGGAGATCAGTAATTGGGTTGATGGCCGGACCTGGAAACTGGAGGTTGATGAATGTTTGGATGTATTGAAAAGGTTTTATCGCCGCCTCCCCGTGGACCGAAAAAAACTGGGATCGCCGGAGTACCGTGCCAAAAAAAAATTTATGACTGATTTTGTCCGGTTGCTTCATGATATGGGAGGGTATGAATTTGCCCGGCAATATGAATGGTGGACCGGTAAGAGTCAGCCCAATTGTTTGAAGCGCAATACCAGTCCCTATGATCCTTCAACCGGGCTGGTCGCGGTTGATTTCAGGGCTGGTTTGGTGCTCTTGCCTTTTTTCCCCATGAGCCCGGTTGATATCAAATTGATTTTACAGGGGCTGTGGAGGGGAAGTCTGGTTCAGTTCGACCGGGGGGATATCAGGAAACTGGAAGGATTCATCAAAAGCCATCCGGATTCATTTGCTGATTGCCAGTCCCTGCTGGATGAACTGAAACGTTCGGAAGCAATTTACCGGAACTCTGTTCCCGATATCACCCGCCATCATTTTAGGTTGCTATACAGCCGCAAGCTGTGGTCAACCATTTTTTCCAGTGCCATTACCGGCTGGCGTATCCGGTATTTGATTGATGGGGAATATGAACAGAAACTTCGCGACAGCAGATACAGAGCCATTGGATTTTTCATGCTGGGATTGATTCCCTTTCTGGGAAGTCTCATCAGAAAATGGAT
The DNA here is from genome assembly GCA_030671465.1 of Candidatus Aminicenantota bacterium. Taxonomy (GTDB): domain Bacteria; phylum Acidobacteriota; class Aminicenantia; order UBA2199; family UBA2199; genus CAZOWT01. Next base: position 2,857 of record DAOVIP010000092.1, read on the forward strand.
GGGAAATGGCGATTGGAAACAGCACTCTAAAAAACTGATCTCTAGCTGGAATTATCTCAAAAGGGGCCTCCGGGGGAAATGTATCGAAAAAACCATCAACTGGCACCGGAAAGGCCGAATACATGAATTCCGGGCCACTCGGATTTCGGAATCACTGGGGAGATTCAGTTTTCATCTGGTTTTGTCGTTGTTGCCTGTCGGATTACATCGGTTTCTGTCGGACAGAGGGTTTGCACGGGAACGTCTGGCTTATTTTTTTGTTAGACCGGTTAAACTTTATTTCAACGAAAAGGTTCGGGAACAATGGCTGAAAAACATGATCATTGAGGGAGAAAAAAAGCAGATCCTAAGTGAGAATGATGTCCGGGTTATCCATTCCCAGCTCAAGGAACCCTACATTCAAAAATATTTGAAAAGCCTGGCTGTCCATGTTTTTACCTTGCCCGTTACCCAGATTGTTTCGGTTCTGGTCAGCTGGATATATGTTAAAACCCATCCCGGTCTATCCGGAGCAGAAGCCATGGCCGCGGTGGCCACAATTTTGGTTTTGTTCCAGATCACCCCCATTTCACCCGGATCCCTGGTTAGGGGACTCTATGTGTTGTTTCTGGTCATAAAGGAACGAAATTTCAAAGACTATAATATTGCCATTTTCTTAAGTTTTTTTAAATATATTGGTTATCTGGCTTTTCCGATTCAGATGACCTACCACTATCCTGAATTGGCCAGGTTTATGGCCGGCCACTGGGCAACCGAAGCGGTCCATCATATTCCGGTTTTTGGTGAAAGAGGAGCTCTGCTGGAACACTGGGTTTTTAATTTATTCTACAACTGGCCCTTGACCATCCGCCGTCGAATGAAGAAAATGGCCGAGATCAGGAAGAAGCAAAAATCCAGATACTGGCATACCGGCTTGATAGCCATAATTGGGGCGGTCATTTTCGGATTGGCTGATCATTTTTACCTGGTGTTGGCCGGGACCATGCCCGGATTTAAAGATTTCTGGTGGCTCATGTTTATTTTGCCTTTTATCTCCGGGATGATCCTGACCAGGGGCTGTGGTGGTGTCAGGCTGTCAAAAAGGATTGTGTCCGCGGCAATATGCGGAATTCTTTTGGGTTTGTTTTATACCCTGATTTCTGTTTTTTTTGGCCAGGCTATCGAAATTTCCCCAGGTGAATGGATTACGGCCGGAACCTGGAGGGCATTCATTTTTTCAATTATGGCTGCTGTCGGAGCCCTGTATTTTGAGTTGAGACTGCCGGATCCGGAGTTGAAATCAATGTCCGAAAGAATATCAGTTCAGTCTTGAATACTTTCAATATCGGCTTTGATGGAACGCAACACCGGATCAACCGTATTTTGAATTTCAACCAAATGGTCCCGGCTGTCGGCTTCATATCGAACCACCAGTGCTGGCTGGGTATTGGATGCCCTGACCAGGGCCCATCCGTTAGGGAACTTGATCCTGGCCCCGTCAATGTCTATGACTTCATAATTCTTTTTGAAATGGGATACGATCCGGGCAACAATTTTGAATTTGGCTGGTTCGGTGGTATCAATTCGAATCTCCGGAGTATTGATTGCTTTAGGAATTTCCCGAATAATATCGGTGAATGATTTTTCCGAATGGCTGAGGATTTCCAAAAGCCTGGCCCCTGAATAAACAGCGTCATCGAAACCATACCAGCGATCATTAAAAAATATGTGGCCACTCATTTCGCCGGCAAAAATGGCATTTTCTTCCACTATTTTTTTCTTGATCAGTGAATGTCCGGTTTTCCACATGATCGGGATACCCCCATATTTCTGAATTTGCTGGTAGAGTACTTCCGATGCCTTGACCTCGGATATGATTTTACTGCCGGGATTTTTGGCCAGAATATCCTTTGAAAAAATGATCATCATCTGGTCTCCCCAGAGAATGGTCCCTTCTTGATCCACCACACCAATCCGGTCGGCATCACCATCAAATGCAATCCCCACATCCGCTTTCACCTCCTTGACCTTGGATATCAGGTCCTTGAGGTTTTCCGGTTTGGTGGGATCGGGATGATGATTGGGAAACCGGCCATCCACTTCGGAAAAAATATCAATCACTTCTACCCCCATTTTTTTATATAGAGGTATGGCGGTTAAACCACCGGTTCCGTTTCCACAATCAACCACCACTTTTATTTTTTTGGGTAGTTGAATATCATTCAGTATGGTGGCGATATAGTCATCTATAATATTCATTTCGGTAATGGTTCCCGGGCGTTCGGCCGGAAATTTCCCCCTAGAGGCCAGATGGTAAATTTCTTTGATCTGATCGCCTGATTGGGCTTCTTTCCCCACCAGTGCTTTGAAGCCATTGTATTCCGGGGGATTATGGGAAGCAGTAACAATAATTCCACCACCGAGATTCATTTTGAAAACCGCATAATACATGACCGGTGTAGGCACGAGTCCGATATCCAGCACATCCAGTCCGTATTTTGACAGGCCGGAAATGACCATGTTCTTTATGTGGATAGAGCTGGGCCTTCCATCCATGCCCACTGCAATCTTATTTTTACCTTCCCGGACATAAACAGTGGCAAAAGCAGATGTGATTTTATCCACCACCTCATCCTGAAGCTCGCTGTCGACTATTCCTCTGATATCGTATTCTCTGAAGATGCTTTCCTCAATTTGACTCATGAATGCTCCTGCCAAACCAGGAGATTATACATGATTGAACAGTTTTAGACAAATAGGTGACGGTACTCTCCGCCCGATAACACTATTTCATCATCCGCTGATCAGCCAGCCGGGCCTGGTATTGTCTTTTGCAGGCTTTAATATTATAATATAGTACATGTTAAGGCGCTGGAAAAAAGTAGATCTGTTTATTATCCTTTTGTTTATTCTGACCGGATTGTCTTTTCTTGCTTTCAGAGATCTGTATCAGATTTTTTTCTGGGTTCTCATTGTGGTACTGGCCTTACGGGTTTCACTTTTTTTAAAAAGGAAGTTGTTGTGGAAAACCAGAAATCGACTTATTTTTTCTGGTTTATTTTTCGTGATTACCCCTATTGTTTTGATTTTGATATTCTTTTTGTTTATTGTCTATATTATCATCGCCCAGTACGGGGTGATTATCATTGATAATTTGATTAGTCGGCAGGTGGTTCAATATGAGGCCCATGTGGAACGATACCTGGTGAATCTGGATGAGAATGAGATGATCAGACGATCAACCCAGCTCACCCGGTTCAAGCCGGAAAACCTGATTATTGCCCTGTATAGAAAAACAGGAGGAGACTACCAGCATTTTTTTGTATATCCGGACGGATTTGGTTTTAACAAATTAAAAATAAATCAATATACCGGTTATTTCAAAATAAATAACACCTTTTACCTTGGGGTGCTGAAAAAACGGGGTGATTTTGCCGTACTGATTTCCTCGGTGGTGGATCAGGATTTTTTAGATCAACTCTCAACCATTAGCGATTTTAAAATAAAATTTGTCAAATATGATCCCCTGTCCAGTATGGGTCAGAAGACGAATGAAATTGCCGATATGGCCTCCAATGAAGAGGAAAAGCTTTTCCTGCCCTGGCCATACAAATTCAAGTTTATTGATTTTGATCAGGATCACTCCGGTAGGATCATTGAAAAAGAACATCTTCACTGGCTGCTTATTGACTATGATAAAATTTTTCAGAAAATCCGCGGGATCAATAGCCATTCTGTACAGGTCAATATCCTGAAATTCATATATTTTTTAATAGGACTTTTTGCCACTTTCATTATCATTTCATTTTTCGTTGGTTTTCGGATCATCCGGGTGCTCACCAAATCCATTAATCTGATTACCCGGGGAACCCAGAAAATCAGGAAGGGCGATTTCAGTTTTCGCATTAAAATTAAGTCCGGTGATCAACTTCAATATCTGGCTGAATCCTTTAATGAAATGGCTTCGGGAATTAACCGCCTCCTGATTGAAGAAAAGGAAAAACAGAGACTTGAAGAAGAGTTGAGGATAGCCCGGAGCATCCAATTGAAGCTACTGCCGAAAGAAGAACTGGATACTCCGGAATTTGAGATCGCTGCTGTCAATATCCCGGCCGAAGAGATCGCCGGAGATTATTTTGATTACTTTTATGAAGATTCAAAATATATGTACATATTGGTGGCTGATGTTTCCGGCAAGGGCACATCGGCCGCTTTCTATATGGCAGAATTGAAGGGGATCATGAATTATCTTCAGAAAAAAAAGATATCTCCCGCTGAATTGATTTCAGAATGCCATTCCAGTTTGAGCC
>DAOVIP010000144.1 GCA_030671465.1 Candidatus Aminicenantota bacterium
CATACACAGGTGCTCGGCTTTGATTACGACCATGGCGCCCAGAGGGGTCAGGGTTTTAACCAGGTAATCGGCTACCTGTTTGGTCAACCGTTCCTGGATTTGAAGCCGCCTGGACAGGGTATCCACTAGGTAGGCGATGCTGTTCAGCCCCATGATTCTGCCCTGGTGGGGGATGTAGACGATGCTGGCGGTCCCGGAGAAAGGAAGAAAATGATGTTCGCAGATGGAATAGATTGGGATATTCTTCAGAATGACCATTTCATCATGTTTTTCCTCGGTGAGCAATTTGGCAAATTCATCCGGGTCCTTATGGGTGCCGGAGAGAACTTCCAGAAACATGTCGGTGGCTCTCTGGGGGGTTTTTTTCAACCGGGTTGAATCCGGATCTTCACCGATTCCTTCCAGAATCAGCCTCACGCCCCGTTTGATTTTTTTTTCATCGATATGGCTCATGATTGACTCCTTGTCCTGTTGCCTTTAATGAAAGGGGATTTTATATTAGTTTATTTTATACTTCATAACCATACCTACAGTCAAGGTTAAAATCAAATCTGTTTCGGCTTAAGGTTTACAATCAGGTCATCGGTGTGGGATACAGGTTGACACGGAATCGCAATTGGAGTAGTATTAAAAATAGCATTTATAAACACAGAAGCTATTAATACCTTCAACCAAATGAAATGTAAAATACTGATATTGTTGCTGGGTTTGTCTTTTTTACACCCAATGATTTTCGGTCAAAAGAAACTGACCTTTGATGATGTTTATCTCAGGAAAGCCGAGTCTCTCCTGAATCCCCTGCCCGATATTCAGGAATGGTTTGATGACCTGCACTACCTTGAAGTCCGTGAAGAAAAGGTTCTAAAAGTCCATGCCCGTTCCGGGCGCCGAACCCTTCTTTTTTATCCGCATCATTATGGGTCTCTGAATCGTGCCGGTTTGAAATTATCCGATCTGGCCGACCATACCCGGGGTTATGAAAGCTGTGCTTTCTTGAAATCCGGTGAACTGTTTCTGTTTATTGAGAGACAAGACAAATTGAAAAAATTTCTCTTTCCGAAAGGGGACAAACAAAATCCCCGGTTCTCCCCCAACGCCCACTATTTGGCCTTTACGGTTTCGGGTAATCTGTATGTATATGATATCCGGCAGGAACGCATCCTGGCTTTGACCCGTGACGGCAATGGGGTGATTCTGAACGGATATGCCTCCTGGGTATATTATGAGGAGATACTGGGCCGTGACAGTGAATACCGGACCTTCTGGTGGAGCCCTGACAGTTCTCGCATCGCCTTCATGAGATTTGATCAGAAGCCGGTACCCCTGTTTACCATAACCGGATTGGACGGGGATTACGGCTATCAGGAAAAGCAGTATTATCCAAAACCCGGCTACCCCAATCCCCGGGTTAAAATCGGGGTGGTTGAGGTAAGAGGAAATACCTCTGACTGGGTGGGTTCCAACCATGAACGTGATGGTTACCTGTCCTTTCTGGAATGGGGAAACCAGGGTCAGTGTGTTTATTTCCAATGGATGAACCGGAACCAGAATTTATTAAAAATTTACAGATATGATATTGTTAAAAAAACCAGAGCTGTGGTGTACCAGGAGAGGCAGAAACACTGGATTGAATTCCTGGTTCCCGGTGATTGGCAGATATTATCCGGTAGTGAAATCATTATCCGGAGTTCAAAGAGCGGCTGGTATCATCTTTATCACCTGAACCGGAACGGGAAAGAGACTCAGTTAACCCGTGGTAACTGGTCGGTTCGGACGATTTCCTGGACTGATGAAAAGACCGGGCAGATATACTTCGAAGCCTCAGCCAAAGCTTCCTCCGACGTTCATTTGTACCGGATTGATTTAAAAGGTCAGCAGCTGAAACAGTTGACCCTTGGTGGCGGAACCCACCAGGTTCTCCCCTCGACCAAAGGCACTTATTTCCTGGATACCTATTCGTCGGTAAAGATTTCTCCCCGGCTGGAATTGATCAATAAAAATGCCAAAATATTGAGAAAAATTGCCCACCGTGTAACCCCGGAGCTGGGTACCCTTAATCTGGCCAAGGTAGAACTTTTCAGCATCACCACTGATGATGATCTGAACTTGCCGGCTGTCTGGTACCTGCCACCCGATTTCAATGAACGGCATCGATACCCGGTGGTTTTAAAGGTCTATGGGGCTCCCGGATCAAGAATTGTCAGGAATACCTTTGATTACCGAATGAAAAATTATTTCCTTGCCCAGCAGGGAATCATTGTCATGCTGGTTGATCATCGCGGGTCCGGACATTTTGGCAAGGTTTATACCGACCTGATGCATCGGAATCTGGGCACCTGGGAATTACACGATTTGATTCAGACCGTGAAGTACCTCAGGAGGCTACCGTTTATTGATGCTGAAAAAATCGGGATCTGGGGCAGTAGTTATGGCGGGTATGTGGCAGCTCTGGCCCTGTGTAAAGCCCCGGATTTTTTTTCCCATGGTATTGCGGATTCATCGGTGATTGACTGGAAATTGTATGATTCCGTCTATACAGAACGCTATATGGATCAGCCTGAGCAGAATCCAGATGGGTACCGGGAAAGTTCGGTTCTCAGTCATGTGTCCGGTTACCGGGGGGGATTGAGAATCACCCACGGTTCCATGGATGACAATGTTCACCTGCAGCACACCTTTCAGTTTATCAAAGCGGTGTTAAAAACCGGAAAGGCCATCGAGTTGATGATCTATCCCGGTGAGCGGCATGGGTATAAATTTGAAATGGGTATTGCCGATAACCGGGCAGCCTTGAATTTCTGGCTGAAGCATTTTCTGGGTAAAGAGGTTTTATAATGATGTCAGCGTCGGGTGATTCATTTGGCTCCTTCGAGGCCGGTTTGTTGAAGAAGATTGTTCAGCTGGCTCTGGCTGAGGACAAAGTCGGGGAAGATGTTACCACTGGTTCCCTGCTGGAATTTGACCGCCAGGTTGGGGCCGATGTGCTGGCCAAACAGCCGGGAATCATATCCGGAACGGCTGCTTTCAAAAAGACCTTTCAGCAGGTTGACCCCGAAGTCATCATCCGGGTATTCAGAGAGGACGGGGCTGCAGTAAAGGCCGGAGAAGGGGTTGCCCGGGTTGAAGGCCGAGAAAGTTCAATTCTGAAAGCGGAAAGAACTGCCCTGAATTTTTTACAGAGACTCAGTGGAATTTCCACTACCACCGCCCAATTTGTTGAAAAGATTAAATTCAGTCACACCTCAATCCTGGATACCCGAAAGACCACCCCGGGAATGCGCTACCTTGAAAAAAAAGCAGTCCGGGATGGCGGGGGTTTGAACCATCGGATGAATCTGGAAGCCATGGCCCTGGTCAAAGACAATCATATCAAAATGGCCGGCAGTATTTCCCGGGCAGTGAGAAGTATCCAGGCCAAATTCCCCCAAAAGAAAATAGAGGTGGAAGTCAAAAACCTGCCGGAATTCAAGGAAGCCATGGATTTGAAAATCGATTGTATCATGCTGGATAATTTCAGTAATGATATGATCAGGAAAGCCGTGGAACTCAATGACAACAAGATCAAACTGGAGGTTTCGGGAAATGTGACCCTGGACAATGTTGAAGAGAAGGTCCAAACCGGTATTGATTTTATCTCGGTCGGGGCCCTGACCCATTCCTTCAAGTCTCTGGACCTCAGTTTGGAAATTAGGTAAAATTAAGGTAAAACGGAATCAATCATGAATGAACATCTTGAAACCAATGTGTTGATCATTGGCAGTGGAATTGCCGGTTCAAGCGCAGCCCTGATTCTGGCTGAAGCCGGTATCGATACGATTTTAATCAGCAAAGGCAAGGATTTTTCCGAAACCAATACCCATTGGGCCCAGGGTGGCATTGCCTGTCTCGGCCAGAATGAAAAAGCCCAGGATTTCATCAATGATATTTTAAAGAGCGGAGATTTTATCAACAAACCATCTGCGGTTGAGCAGGTGGTCAGGGAATCCCGCTCCCTGGTTGAGAAAATTCTGATCCAGAAATTGGAGATTCCCTTCTCCACCAGCAACGGAAATTATGATCTGGCCTTCGAGGCTGCCCATTCCAAAAGGAGAATACTGAACATCAAGGATATGAGTGGCAAGATCATCCAGGAATATTTTTACGCTTATTTGAAAAAATTGAAAAAATTGAAAATATTATTCCGGCACACAGCCATTGACTTGCTGACCTATCCCCATCATTCCCAGAATCCAGCCAGGGTTTATCAGGAGCCCAAGACCATCGGTGCTTATATACTGAACCAGAGCACCAAGAAAGTGATTCGGGTATTTGCCAGAAAGGTGATACTGGCCACCGGAGGGTTGAGCAGCATATTTCTGCATTCCACTAATCCGGCGGATTCATGCGGAAGCGGAGTGGCCATGGCCTACAATGCCGGTACCAAGCTGGCCCACCTGGAATATGTACAGTTTCATCCCACCTCATTGTTTCACAAGGATGTGGACCGATTTCTGATCTCTGAAACCATCAGAGGGGAAGGGGCAAAGTTGATGAATCGAAAGGGTGAATACTTCATGAAAAAGTACTCTTCCCACGGCGATATGGCCACCCGGGATGAAGTGTCCAGGGCCATTTATGAGGAGATGATCAAAAATGACGATGATTATGTGATGCTGGACCTGGCTTCTTTTGCCAAAATCGATGTCAAGGAAAGATTTCCCACCATTTATGAAACCTGTATGAAAGTGGGTGTCGACATTCAGAAAAAACCCATCCCGGTGGTTCCTGCTGCCCACTACAGCTGCGGTGGGATACTGGTTGGCCTGGACGGAAGAACCTCGCTCAAAAACCTGTATGCCATCGGAGAGGTTGCCAATGCCGGCGTACACGGTGCCAACCGCCTGGCCTCAGTCTCCCTGCTGGAAGGATTGGTATGGGGAGTCAAATCAGCTGAGGATATTGCCAAATACCTGGATGATGAAAAGGAGCCGTACACGATTTCCGAGGTCCCGGAATGGAAATATCCCTCTCCCCAGGAAGAACTGGATCCGGCACTGGTCTGGCAGGACCGGGTGACCATCAAATATATCATGTGGAATTACAGCGGAATTATCCGGACCCAGAAACGAATGGAACGGGCTAAATCTGATCTTCAGTATCTGCGCCATCGAATCATTAAGTTTTATCAGAAAACCGAAATGACCAACAGCATTATTGATTTAAGGGATAGTGTCCAGACCGCCTTGCTGGTGGTGCAGGCCGCTCTGAGAAATAAGGTGTCCAGAGGTGCTCATTTTATAAAAAGCACCAGGGATTAAGGGGACGACCATAGGGACGGGCCAATGGGGCCGGGAATTGAGGACATGGAAAACTCAATAAATCTGACAATAATTGACTCAGATTAAATTGATAAAGTTTTTATCATATAGTTGACAAATGAAAAATATATGTTATTATATTCAAAAAGAGAAAGAATCCAAGCTGAGTTAGGAAGATTTTTTTTAAACAAATATAGCAATTAAGGAGGCTAACATGAAAGTTCAACCTTTGGATGAAAGGGTATTGGTAAAGCCCATTGAACAGGATTAGAAAGTCGGTTCCATCATCATTCCGGATACGGCCAAGGAAAAACCCATGACCGGTGAAGTGATTGCTGTGGGAACGGATGAGGAGCTCAAAAAATTGATCAAAAAAGGTGATAAGGTCCTCTTTGCAAAGTATGCCGGTGAAGAGATCATGATCAATGGCGAAAA